>CAMCPC010000020.1 GCA_945876665.1 uncultured Oscillospiraceae bacterium | reverse complement strand
ATAAGTTTGAATACAATTTTACATTTATTTTATATAATGATAGATGAGGATTTTATAAAAATAAATACAAAAGAGGTGTGGTTATGAACATTTTTCAGCTATTAAGCATGTTCGGAGGACTTGCCCTGTTCCTTTACGGAATGGAGGTAATGGGTAACGGACTAAAGCAGCATGGCGGCGGCAAGCGCGCGATGATACTCGAAAAGCTTACCCCAAATAAGTTTATGGGTATATTGCTTGGAGCAGTTGTAACGGCTGTTGTACAGTCATCATCGGCAACGACGGTTATGGTTGTCGGATTTGTAAACTCGGGAATAATGAAGCTTGCCCAGTCAATCGGCGTTATGATGGGCGCAAATATCGGTACAACCGTAACGGCGTGGCTTTTGAGTTTGTCGGATATACAGGGCGGAAGTATGATTGCAAATCTGTTTAAACCGGAAACCTTTACACCGATTTTGGCGGTTATAGGTATAGTGCTTATAATGGCTACAGAAAGCGATAAAAAGAAGAATATAGGTAATATACTGATTGGCTTTGCAGTGCTTATGTTTGGTATGGAAACCATGTCGGCATCTGTCGCGGATATAAAATCTTCCGAACAGTTTGCGCATATGCTCGTAATGTTTTCCAATCCTGTTCTCGGACTTATTGTCGGAGCGGTGCTTACGGCAATTATTCAGTCCTCATCGGCATCTGTCGGTATTTTGCAGGCGCTTAGTATCGGCGGCGGTATATCATTTGCAACCGCAATCCCAATCATAATGGGTGAGAATATAGGAACGTGTATAACTGCGATTATTTCATCAATAGGCGCAAGCAAAAACGCAAAGCGCGCCGCAATGGCGAATCTCTATATAAAAATCATCAGCGCAGTACTGTTTATGGTGGTATTCTATTCTCTTAATGTGCTGATTAAGTTCTCATTTTTGGAAACATCAATTAATCCGCTGTATATAGCCATTATTCATACGCTGTTCAATGTGGTTTCGACAATGGTTCTTCTGCCGTTTACAAACCTTATCGAAAAGCTTGTCCGCATTACGATAAAAGAGGGTGCGGAAAAGAGCGAATTTGCTATTCTGGATGAGAGATTTTTGCGTACACCGTCCTTTGCTGTTGAACAGTGTATGACGCTTGCCACAAACATGGCATATATAGTAAAGGACAGTTTCACACTTGCTCAAGAATGTGTTGCGAAATACTCGGAAAAGAACGACAAAAAAATTATAGAAAACGAAAATATGGCTGACGAATACGAGGACGCACTTGGCGGGTATCTTGTAAAGCTTTCGGCGCAGAACCTCAATATGGTTGATTCACAGAAGGTATCAATACTTCTTCATGCGATATCCGATTTTGAGAAAATGACTGACTACACCGCCGACCTTGTATTTACGGCGAGAGAAAAGCGTGACAAGGACGTGCATTTCTCTGAAAAGGCACGACAGGAAATAACCATAATGGTAAATGCTGTAGGAGAAATAATTGACCTTACGATAAACGCCTTTTCAAAGAATGACGTAGAACTTGCAAATAAGGTTGAGCCGCTTGAGGATGTTGTTGACAGGCTGCGGACAGACCTTAAAAACCGTCACATAAAGCGTATGCAGGAGGGCAGATGCAGCGTAAATCAGGGATTTGTATTCACTGATTATATTTCAGCGCTTGAAAAAATATCAGACCACTGTGCCAATGTTGCGGCGGCTATTATTGAGCTTAACGATGAAAATTACGATGTACACAACGTAATGAGTCACAGAAGAAATAATGATGATTACAAGGAATTATGCGCTGTATACGGCAAGAAATATGCTTTGCCGTTCTCTGTTTCGGGCATTGAGCAATAATTTTTGGGGGAGTGCAATATGGACAGAATATACTGTGTTGAAGACGATGAAGGCATAAGGGATCTAATAATCTATGCTGTAAAGTCAGCAGGCTTTGAGGTTGAGGGTTTTGAAACAGCGGGAGAATTTGAAAACAGACTGAAAACATCTGTACCGTCAATGGTCCTTCTTGATATAATGCTTCCCGATAAGGACGGAATTGAAATTCTTAGGGACATACGCGAGAATGAAGCGACAAAGAATCTGCCTGTTATAATGATAACAGCCAAGGGTACGGAAGGCGATAAGGTCAAGGGCTTTGAAAACGGCGCTGACGATTACGTAACCAAGCCTTTCGGTGTTATGGAGCTTATTTCAAGAATAAAGGCAGTGCTTCGCCGCAGCAGTGCGGTAAGCTCGGATATTATAGACTATAAGGGTATTATTATGGATAATCAGAGCCGAAGCGTAAGGGTTGACGGCAAGAACATCACAATAACCTACAAGGAATTTGAACTGCTTAAGTATCTTCTCACGCATAAGGGTACCGTTGTACCGCGAGAGGTGCTTTTAGAGAAAATATGGGGTTATCAGTTTGAGGGTGAGAGCAGAACTCTTGACGTACATATCGGAAGCCTGCGCCATAAGCTCGGCGAAAAGGGAAAGTGCATAGAAACCATAAGAAATGTGGGATATAAGATATGAGAAAAGTCATAAATAATACGCTGCGGATATTTGTTATATCCGCAGTTCTTATAAGTACGGTGCTGATGTTCATTACGTATTACACACAGTTTTCGCTAAAGGAACGTGAGAATATAAAATCACGCATGAATACGGTTGTTTCGTGTATTGACAATTATGATACAGAAACCGCGCTTGAAATACTGCGTAACGCGTATGAGGGCAGTGATGATATAAGAATAACGCTGATGCGTTCTGACGGCGAGGTTATTTATGATAATGAGTCTGACGCGAGGACTATGGAAAATCATCTGGAGCGTCCCGAAATACAGGAGGCTCTGTCAACCGGCATCGGAGAGGGGAACAGAAATTCTGAAACCATCGGCACAAAAATTTATTACTACGCCGTCAGACTTCCGAACGGCTCAGTGCTGAGAATGTCACAGCCTACGGATGTCATAAGAGGTGTGGGAATGAGTATTCTCCCGATTGTGCTGATAATTCTTATAGCGGTTATTGCAATTGCATTTCCCGTATCCAAAGGTCTTACAAAGCATATAATGGAGCCGATAAACAGTGTTGATATAAACAATATCGGCAAGGCGGATATATATGATGAATTAAAGCCGTTTTTCGCGCGTATAGCAAATGAGAATGAGGAAAAAGCGGAGGCGGAAAAAATCCGCCGCGAGTTTACGGCAAATGTTTCGCATGAGCTTAAGACGCCGCTTACAACTATATCAGGCTATGCGCAGATGATAAACAACGGAATGGCAAAGCCGGAGGATATAAACGAATTCGGCAGAAAGATAGAGAAGGAGTCGGACAGACTTCTGACGCTTATTGACGATATAATAAACCTTTCAAATCTTGATGAAAGAACAGGTATAGAAAAGCCGGAGGATGTGGATTTGTCGCTGGTAACCGAGGAAGCGATATATGTGCTTGAGAAGGCGGCAAAGGAACGCGGTATTCAGATATTCTACAGCAAGACACCAACATTTATAAAGGGCAATGCAACGCTTATAAGCGAGCTTGTATATAACCTGCTTGATAATGCAGTGAAGTATAACAAGGATAACGGAAAAATAACGGTGTTTGTCGGTGAAACTGCGGAGGGTGTGGAGCTTTCCGTAAAGGATTCGGGCATAGGAATACCCAAGGAGGATACGGAAAGAATTTTTGAACGTTTTTACCGCGTGGATAAGAGCCATTCGAAGAAGGTCGGAGGAACAGGTCTGGGACTGTCAATTGTAAAGCATGTGTGCGCATGCCATAACGCAAAGATACGCGTCAAGAGCATTGTCGGCAAGGGTACTACTATTTATGTAACGTTTCCGCAGAAAATGAATGATTGATTCTGTAGTATTGATGCCGGATTTTGGAGGAAGGTATAAATGAATGATAAAAAGCTAAGGCTGCTGCTTAAAGCGGCATCGGCATTTTTGGTGATTTCACTGGTATTCTGCATCTATGCCGTATGCCGTAACAACAGTCAGAAAAAATACATGGAGGAGCAAAGGCTTGCAAACGAAACAAAGCTTGCAGAGCTTCAGATGCCGACCCTTGAGCCGGAGCAGGAAAATGAGAATGATGAAACAGCTGACACAGAGGAAGCAATTGTTTTAGAGGGTGACAGCGTTTCGGTGCCGTCATACAACGCGGCAGGTACGGCAAAAAAAGTAATTGTGCTTGATGCCGGACACGGCAAATCCTCATCGGCAATGTCCGCTGATGAAAAGAAATCAGAGGGATATGTATATAACGAGTCAAAGGGAAGCTGGGGCGAGTGGCGTCATTATAAAAACGGCACCTTCGGCGAGGATTGCGGCGGCAGCGGCTGTACGTTGACAGCGCCGCCAAACGGATCCTGTTGGTATCCGATGGGCAACGGCGACAGAGATACAGAACCGTCCGTAAATCTTAATAATGCGCTTGCGGCGCAGAAGTATCTTGAACAGATGGGTTATGAGGTGCGTATGACGAGAACGTCCAATGAAGAAAATCCGTCCATGAACATGCGTGTTTCATACTGCTTCCCGAATAACGATACAACACAAACTCCTGATGCGGCGGCGTATATCTGTATACATTCAAATGCCGGCGGAGGAAGCGGAACTTCATACATAAGTCTTGGCGGAGCATATGAGCAGTGCTTTATTCCGTCTGACTACATCGAAAAGTCAAATACTCTCGGACAGCTTATTAACACCAAGGTTGCCGCAGCTTCGGGACTTTCGGATAATTCACCGATAGGCAGTGAGGAATATCTGATTTTGTTCAATAAATGTCCTGTACCTATTGCATATATGGAAATAGGATTTTTTGATAACAGCAGAGATTTAGGAGTTTTGAAGTCATCAAGTGATGCAATCGGCAGAGCGATTGCCGAGGGCGTGGACGAATATCTGAAAAATAACTGAATTAAAAGGCTGCATATCCGGCAGCCTTTTTTATGTGAAAAATATTTGACAAATTTTTTTGAATTGTATTGTTTATGCTGAGAAATAGTGGTATAATAATATTAATTTAAAGTGACGGAGGCTTAAAATGAGGTACATAAATAACAAAGCTGAGGATATAAAAATTGCATATATAGGCGGCGGCTCACGAGGCTGGGCATGGGGCTTTATGAGTGACCTTGCCGCAGTTGATGATATGTGCGGAAGTGTTTTTTTGTACGATATTGACTTTGATGCCGCAAAGAAGAACGAGGTTATCGGCAACAATATCAGAAATGTTGAGGGCTGCAAGTCCGTATGGGAATACAAGGCGGTTGACACGATTGACAAGGCACTTACTGGTGCGGATTTCGTGGTAATATCAATTCTTCCCGGTACGTTTGAAGAAATGGAAAGCGATGTACATCTGCCCGAAAAGTACGGAATATTTCAGTCAGTGGGTGACACGGCAGGCTCAGGCGGTATTGTAAGAGCATTACGCACAATACCGATGTTTGAAGAAATTGCAGAAAACATCAAAAAATACTGCCCCAACGCATGGGTTATAAACTACACAAACCCCATGACTATGTGCGTAAAGACGCTTTACAGGGTATTCCCTGAAATCAAGGCGTTCGGCTGCTGCCACGAGGTGTTTGGTACACAGAAGGTACTTATATCAGCCCTTGAAGAATTTAAAGGTATTAAAGATGTAAAGCGTGAAGATATCAAAGTGAATGTTGTCGGTGTTAACCACTTTACGTGGCTTACAAAAGCACAGTATAAGGATATTGACATTTTTCCTGTGTACCGTGAATTTGCAGAAAAGTACAAGGACACCGGTTATACAAGAGATGTTGAAGAAAACTGGATGAATAAGTTTTTCAGATGCAGCGAGAAGGTTAAAATAGACTTGTTTCTTCGCTATGGTTATATAGCCGCCGCAGGTGACAGACATCTTGCGGAGTTCTGTCCGGGCGACTGGTACTTAAAAGATAAGGAAACAGTTGAAAAATGGGGATTTGCTCTTACTCCTGTATCGTGGAGAAAAGAGGATTTGAAAAACCGTCTTGAAAGAAGCGAAAGACTTTATACGGGCGAGGAAAAATTCGAGCTTAAGGAAACAGGCGAGGAGGGCGTACAGCAGATACGCGCGCTGCTCGGACTTCGTGACCTTGTAACAAACGTGAATATTCCGAACTACGGACAAATACCAAATCTGCCGATAGGCGCAGTTGTTGAAACAAATGCTTGTTTCAGAGCAAATTCGCTTAATCCTGTGTTTGCGGGAAATATTCCTGATACAATCTATCCGCTTATCAGCCGTGTATGCGGCGAGCAGGAAACTGTGGTTGATGCGGCGCTTAAGCGTGACCTTGACGATGTATTCAGCGCGTTTGCGGCAGACCCGAATGTATATCTGCCATTGTCTGATGCAAGAAAGCTGTTTGACGAAATGATACAGAATACAAAAAAATATCTTAAAATGTATTTTTAATTATAATTTACTTGATTATACAGGTGAAATGTGGTACAATTTTAGTATAGTTAATGTCCGTCGCGTTAAGGCAAAATCTGCGGACAGAAAGGTTATGGTATAAATGGATATAAAAGTAACAGACACAATTATTTACGCAGGTGTTGATGACAAAACTATTGACTTGTTTGAGAGTCAGTATGTTGTTCCGAATGGTATGTCATACAATTCGTACGTAATTCTTGATGACAAAATTACTGTGATGGATACAGTTGACAAGAGAGCGACTGACGAGTGGTTCAGCAACATAGAAAAGATACTTGACGGAAAAACCCCGTCATATCTTGTAATTTCACATCTTGAGCCTGACCATGCGGCAAATATCGGACTCTTTGCCCAAAAGTATCCCGATGTGCAGCTTGTCGGCAATGCAAAGACGTTTGCTATGCTGCCGCAGTTCTTTGACGAGGATTTTTCAGACAGACAGGTTGTTGTCAAGGAGGGCGACGAGCTTTCACTCGGAAAGCATACTCTTACCTTTGCAATGGCGCCTATGGTGCATTGGCCGGAGGTAATGGTTACCTATGATAAGACTGATAAGGTGCTGTTTTCGGCGGACGGCTTCGGCAAATTCGGTACGCTTGATACAGATGAGGACTGGGATTGTGAGGCACGACGTTATTATTTCAATATTGTCGGAAGATACGGTATGCAGGTGCAGGCGCTTCTTAAGAAGGCGGCAGCGCTTGATATAGAAATTATCTGCCCTCTTCATGGACCAATCCTTAAGGAAGACTTGGGACATTATATAGGCAAGTATGATATATGGAGCAAGTACGAGCCTGAAAATAAGGGTATAACTATAGCTTACGCTTCAATCCACGGCAATACAGCCGCTGCGGCAGAGAAGTTTGCCGAAATACTTAAAGCGCAGGGAGAGGAAAAGGTTTCATTGTTCGACCTTTCGCGTGACGATATGGCGGAGGCGATTGAGGATGCGTTCAGATATGACGGACTTGTTCTTGCCAGTGCCACATATGACGGAGGCTTGTTCCCGTGCATGGAGGATTTTCTTGCACATCTCAAATCAAAGACCTACAGAAACAGAACAGTTGCTATAATAGAAAACGGTTCATGGGGTCCTATGGCGGCAAAGCATATCCGTGCGGCGCTTGAGGGCTTAAAGGATATGACAGTGCTTGAAAAGGCTGTCACAATAAAATCAGCAATGAAGGAAAACAATATTGCGGAAATGGAAGAAATGGCAAAGGAGCTTCGCGCAGCTCTTGGCAGATAATGATTTAAGGAGGAAAAAGCAATGAGTAAGAACAAGTATGCGGGAACGCAGACGGAAAAAAATCTTGAGGCGGCATTTGCCGGAGAATCAGAGGCGAGAAACAAATATACATATTTTGCGTCAAAGGCTAAAAAGGAAGGCTTTGAACAGATAGCTGCTCTTTTCCTGAAAACAGCTGATAACGAAAAGGAACACGCAAAGATGTGGTTCAAGGAGCTTAACGGAATAGGTGACACAGCAGAAAATCTGCAAGCTGCCGCTGATGGAGAAAATTTTGAGTGGACAGATATGTATGAAGGCTTTGCAAAGACTGCGGAGGAGGAAGGCTTCACGGAGCTTGCCGCAAAATTCCGTATGGTCGGTGAAATTGAAAAGCATCATGAGGAACGTTATCGCGCGCTTCTTCGCAATGTCGAAACGGCAGAGGTATTTAAGAAGAGTGAAGTGAAAATCTGGGAGTGCCGTAACTGCGGACATATTGTTGTGGGCACTGAAGCGCCTGAAGTATGTCCTGTATGCGATCATCCGCAGAGCTACTTCGAAATCAGCAGTAAAAACTATTAATCCGCATATAAGATACAGATAAAAAATTAAACGGTTACAGCTTGTAGCCGTTTTTTTATATGGAATAAAATTATATATAATACATATTTTTTGAAAATAACGGTTGTAATTTTTAACGATTTGCGATATAATTATTTATAATTGGTATAATCTGAAAAAAGGAAGTAAAAATATGAAGATATACAACACTCTTACAAGACAAAAACAGGAATTTATTCCTATTGATAAAAATGAGGTAAAAATGTATTCCTGCGGTCCGACGGTGTATGATTATTTCCATATAGGAAACGCAAGACCGTTTATTGTGTTTGACACAATGCGCCGTTATCTTGAGTACAGCGGATACAAGGTTAAGTTTGTGCAAAACTTCACCGATATAGATGATAAGATGATAAAGCGCGCCAATGAAGAGGGCATAACGGTAAAGGAGCTTGGCGACAGGTTTATTAATGAATATTTCAAGGATGCACAGGCTATCGGCGTTGAAAAGGCAACAATCCACCCGAAGGCAACGGAAAATATTGACGCGATAATCAATGTTATAAAAAAGCTTGAGGACAACGGCTATGCTTATAACGTGGATGGAAACGTATATTTCTCAACAAAGAAATTCAGAGAATACGGCAAGCTGTCAAAGCAGCCCCTTGAAGACCTTGAAGCAGGCGCCAGAATTGACGTGAACGAAGCAAAAAAGGACGTTATGGACTTCGCGCTGTGGAAGAAGCAGAAGGAGGGCGAGCCTGCATGGGAAAGTCCGTGGGGAATGGGCAGACCGGGCTGGCATATTGAGTGCAGCGCTATGGTTAATAAGTTTTTGGGCGAAACAATAGATATTCATTCCGGCGGACAGGACTTGATTTTCCCGCACCACGAGAATGAAATCGCCCAGAGCGAGTGTGCAAACGGCAAGCCTTTCGCGCATTACTGGATGCACAATGGATATATTAATATTAACAACCAGAAGATGAGCAAGTCGCTTGGAAACTTCTTTACTGTCCGCGATATTCTGAAAAATTATGACGGTGAGGTTGTGCGCTTCTTTATGCTTTCCGCCCATTACAGAAATCCGATAAACTTTGCCGACACACTTATGGAACAGGCGAAATCTGCTGTTGAAAGAGTTTATACGTGTATAGATAATCTTGAATTCCTGCTTGAAAACAGTGAGGACAGAGAACTTACCGACACAGAAAAGGAATACAGCGCAAAGCTTGACGAGTGCAAGCAGAAATTTATTGACGCAATGGACGACGACTTGAATACGGCAGACGCAATCGCGGCAATATTTGATGTTGTATATGCTTCAAACACAGCGCTTTCCAATGAAAACAAAAACGCAAAATCAGTTGTCGAAAAGACGCTTGACCTGATACACGAGCTTGGCAATGTTCTTGGACTTTTCCAGAAATCAGAGAAAAAGTCACTTGATGCGGAAATTGAGGAGCTTATTGAAAAGCGCAACAAGGCGCGAGCAGAAAAGAACTGGGCGGAGGCAGACGCAATCCGCGACCAATTAAAGGCAATGAACATCATTTTGAAGGATACACCAATGGGCGTGAAGTGGAGCTATACGTCTGACTAAAATCGCCCGGCTCACCATTTTTTGCCGAGGACAGTACACGCGTACGGCACCTCGACTGCAAAGCGGCAATCTGAACGATTTTATTTCAGACGGAGGATAAAGGATGTTAACAAATAAAAAACCATCACAGTTTTCGCCGCTTGCGCTTGCCTATATCGGAGATGGTGTGTATGAGCTTTTTGTGCGAACAAAGGTAATAGAGGAGCATGAAAATATGCCGGCGAACAAGCTGCACAAAAAAACAGTACAGTACGTCAAGGCTCATGCGCAGGCAAATAGCATAGACGCGATGCTTCCGCATCTTACGGAGGACGAAACTGCTGTATATAAGCGCGGCAGAAATACTAAATCCAACACCACGCCGAAAAATGCCGATATGGCGGACTACAGAAAAGCCACAGGCTTTGAAGCGCTTATAGGATTTTTATATCTTTCAGGCGAAAACGAAAGACTTCATGAACTAATGAATATAGCGTATGAAAATGCGTTAGAAAAATAATTGCCACTCATAAATCCGCCAAACGCGCAATTCACAATGTTTAAATGTCGAAAGACTGTGAATTGCGCTTACTGCGTCAAACAATCCTCGAAGTATTAAATATACGTCTTGCGGTTGTTTTCCTTGTCTTGACGGATTTCTGCGGGCAATTATAAAAATATTTTATTAAACTAAGGGAGGAAACACAACAAATGGACAAGAAAAGAGTCACAGAGCTTTCAATAATTGCGAACAATGTCCGCAAAAACGCTCTGACTGCTGTATATAACGCAGCATCAGGACATCCGGGAGGATCGCTTTCAATAGCTGACGTGCTGACATTGCTTTATTTTGAGGTAATGAACGTTGACCCGAAAAATCCGAAAATGGAAAACAGAGACAGATTTGTTCTGTCAAAGGGACACACAGCGCCCGCACTATACGGCGTGCTTGCAGAGAGAGGATTTATCCCCAAAGAGGATGTTGCGACTTTCAGACATGTAGACAGCTATCTTCAGGGACATCCTGATATGAATAAGGTTCCCGGCGTTGATATGTCAACCGGTTCACTTGGACAGGGTGTATCGGTAGCCGGAGGTATGGCGCTTTCCGCAAAGCTTGACAATAAGGATTACAGAGTTTATTCAATCCTTGGCGACGGCGAGCTTGAGGAAGGACAGGTATGGGAGCAGGCAATGT
>CAMCPC010000019.1 GCA_945876665.1 uncultured Oscillospiraceae bacterium | reverse complement strand
TAGCCATGTGAGGTTTGGAGAGCGCGGCAGCTGAGCGGCTCTCCAATGGGTTTTGAATACTTTTGCCCAGTCAAAAGTATCATTACGCTAAACAATAATTTATCGTATTATATTATATGACTAAACATAAATTTTAATCGTGATTTTACAATAACAAAAAATGGTGTTCATATGTGAACACCATTTTTTGAAATTACCATTATATATCAAGATTTGAAACGTATTTAGCGTGCTTTTCGATAAATTCACGTCTTGGCTCAACTTTGTCGCCCATAAGGATTGTGAATGTCTGGTCTGCGGCGATTGCGTCCTCAAGGCTCACGCGCAGCATAGTTCTCTTTGCCGGATCCATAGTTGTTTCCTTAAGCTCGGCGGGGTCCATCTCACCAAGACCCTTATATCGCTGAACCTTTGCGCCGGAGCCCATTTCGGCAAGAAGAGCGTCACGCTCGTCATCTGTGAACGCAAATTTTTCAACAAGATTCTTGTTCTTGCCCTTGAACACCTTGTAAAGCGGCGGCTGAGCGATATATATGTTGCCGTTTTCGATAAGCTGCGGCATATATCTGAAGAAGAATGTCAGAAGCAGCGTTCTGATGTGCGCGCCGTCCACATCGGCATCCGCCATGATAACTACCTTGCCGTATTTCAGATTATTTATATCAAAGTCCTCGCCGATACCTGTGCCGAGCGCCTGTATAACGGGGAGCAGCTTTTCATTGTTATAAACCTTGTCAATTCGTGATTTTTCCACGTTGAGCATCTTACCCCAAAGAGGAAGAATGGCCTGAAAACGTCTGTTACGTCCCTGCTTGGCGCTGCCGCCCGCACTATCACCCTCGACAATGAACAGCTCCGCATAGTCCGCACCCTCATCGGTACACTTTGCAAGCTTTCCGAGAAGTGCTGAACTGCTTGCGCTTGAATTCTTACGCGTAAGCTCTCTTGCGCGCTTTGCGGCTTCTCTTGCTCTTGATGCTGTAAGTGTCTTTTCGACTATTGTCTTTGCAACGCGCGGATTTTCTTCAAGGAATGAGGACAGCTTGTCGGTAAGCGCGTACTCAACAAGCGCTCTCGCTTCACTGTTGCCAAGCTTTTTTTTCGTCTGTCCCTCAAACTGCGCCTCGACAACCTTCACGCTTATTACGGCTGTAAGTCCCTCGCGGGTATCCTCGCCCGAAAGATTAGAGTCTTTTTCCTTAAGGAGATTGTATTTTCTCGCATAGTCGTTTATAACGCGCGTAAGACCTGCTTTGAAACCTGTTTCATGAGTACCGCCGTCGCCTGTGTGGATATTGTTGGCAAAACTCAAAATCGCTTCCGAATATGCTGTAGTGTACTGCATTGCCACCTCAACCATCATATCCTTGCGCTGTGCCTCGAAGTATATAACCTCGTCATGCAGAGGGTCTTTGTTTTTATTGATGTACTCTACAAATTCCTTTATACCGCCCTCTGCGTGAAGTGTGACGGTTTCAGGATTTTCAACTCTGTAGTCTGTAAGAAGTATCTTTACGCCCTTGTTCAGAAAAGCCTGTTCACGAAGTCGCTTTAAAAGCACCTCGTAATCAAACTCAAGTGTTTCAAATATTTCTCCGTCAGGCTTAAAGGTAATCTTTGTACCTGTTTTGTCTGTATCGCCGATAACCTTTAGCTTACAGGTCGGCTTGCCGCGCTCATAGCTCTGGTAATGCACGTGCTCGCCGTCCGAAACCTCAACCTCTAATTTTTCTGAAAGCGCGTTAACAACAGATGAACCAACACCGTGCAGACCGCCGGACACCTTGTATCCGCCGCCGCCGAACTTACCTCCGGCGTGGAGAATTGTAAGCACGACTTCGACTGTAGGAATGCCCTGCTGCGGATGAATACCCACAGGAATACCGCGTCCGTTATCGGTAACCGTAACGGAATTGTCGGGGTTGATATCAACCTTTATTTCGCTGCAGTAGCCTGCCAATGCTTCGTCTATGGAGTTGTCGACAATTTCATATACAAGGTGGTGCAGACCTGCGGACGAAGTTGAACCAATATACATACCGGGACGCTTTCTTACAGCGTCAAGTCCTTCAAGTACCTGAATCTGACTTTCGTCATAGGTGGTTTCAATCTTTTCCAAATCACTCATAAGTTTAATCTCCTTATCTTAATTCTTACCCTTTTTCTCTTACAGTAAACCGCGCTTTGCCAATATCTTTGATGAAACGGAGGAAATGAAAACCTTTGTTTTCCCGTTTTCATTCACCACCACAAAGGATTTTGGCAAATCGTCGGTAGAATTTATAATCAGACCGCTGTTCTCGGACTTGGCGAGGAACGTTCTGCCAAGCCGTGATACGGTCGTGTTATCCATGTCAAATATTCCGATAATGTCCTTGGTGTTTACCACGATGTTTTCTTCAACTCTCAGATACATTTTATTCCTCCCTTATAACGGAGCCGTTTTTTATGTGAAGAAGCTGTGTATTGTCTGTGCTTTCAATGAGATCGGTGTCAGTTGATGTTATAAGCACCTGCTTGCCTGTGATTTTTTCTGACAGGTACATACGCCTGTTTATGTCCAGCTCACTCATGATGTCGTCAAGCAGCAGTACGGGATATTCACCCTTTACATGGTGAATGTAGTCTGCCTGCGCAATCTTCATGGACAGCGCCGCTGTACGCTGCTGCCCCTGTGAGCCGTAGACCTTTGCTTCGTTGCCGTTTATGGAAATGTGCAAATCATCGCGCTGTACTCCCACCTGTGCAGAGGCAAGCTCTATTTCGCGCCGCTGATTGCGCTCTAAATATTTAAAAATTGTGCTTTTATCAATATCCTCGGTTTTAATGCCGGGTGAGTATGCGATTTTGAGAGTTTCGCCCGAAATTTCCTTTTGTATCTTTGCCGCAAATTCATCAATCAGCGCTGTAAAGTCCGTGCGGTATTTCATAATTTTTGAGGCTTCAATTGCAAGCTGCTCATTCCATACCGAAAGCATAACGTCCGATTTAACACCTTTGAATTTCAGCGTTTTTAAAAGACTGTTCTTTTGATCGAGCGCCTTGTGGTAATCAATAAGACTTGTCAGATAGCGCGGATAAAGCTGACTTATGGAGGAGTCAATAAAACGTCTGCGCGCGGAGGGCGAGCCTTTTACAAGGTCAAGGTCTTCGGGTGAGAACATAACCACGTTTAGATAATTCATAAGCATACTCAGCTTCGTTATCTGTACGTGATTGATTTTGATGTTCTTTTTGCCGTTTTTTATGAGCCGTACAGACGATTTATAGTCGCGCTCATTATCGTGAAATTCAAGAGAAAGCTTTGCAAAATCCTCTCCGAATTTTATAAGCTCTCTGTCGGACTTCGCCCTGTGGCTTCTGCCCTGTGAGAAGATATAAACGGCTTCGAGAATGTTCGTCTTGCCCTGCGCGTTGTCGCCGTAAATGACGTTGGTATAGGGCGAAAACTCGATTTTCTCCGCAGAATAGTTTCTGAAATTTGAAAGCGATAGGGAGGAAATATACATTACTCTGATCCTACCTTAAGTTCTACTGTAGCATCCTCAAACTCCACCGTCACAATGTCACCGGGACGGATTTTCTTGCCGCGCATGGTGCATACCTCGCCGTTTACAGATACTATTTCGTCAAAAATCATATCCTTTGCCATAACTCCGCTTTCCGCAAGGGCGGAAAATTTAAGTAGCTGGTCAAGCTTTATATATTCAGTTGTTATATTGATGTTCATTTTTTCCATAACGGTTATTTCCTTAATTCTGTAATCTTGTTACCGATGTAACGCCTTGGATTTGCACTATTTTCTTTTTCAGCAGTGCCAAATCTGAGGTATTGCGTATTTCAACGCCAATCTGAACAACGGCGATACCCTTTTTCGTAACAAAGGCATTGACCGACTTAAATGGTATTTTAAGTGTTGCAAGAATGTTTGTTATTTCAAGCAGCACGCCGTCGCGGTCATGTGCTTCAATCTGCAAATTCGCAATATATGAGGTGCTGCGCTCATCGTCCCACCATACGTCTATAAATCTGCCCTTGTCCTCCTCGGACATACTTTCGGGATTCATATTCGGACAGTCGCGCCTGTGTACGCTTACACCTCTGCCTTTTGTTATAAAGCCTACTATATCATCGCCTGCGACAGGGTTGCAGCAGCGCGCAAGACGAACAAGGCAGTTGTCAATATCCTTTACCACAATACCCTTGCTTGATGCGTGACGCTTTGCCGGCTCTGCCTGTACGGTGTGATTTTCCTCGTCATAAACGGCTTCAAGCGTTTTCTTTGCTTCGTCTGCTTTGTTCTTCTTCATCCATTCGTCACGCAATCTTACGACAACCTTCTGTGCTGTAAGTCCGCCGTAGCCGACGCTTGCATAAAGGTCGTCTATGGTCTGGAAGCCGTAACGCTTCAGCAGAATTGCAATCCAGTCGGGTTTGAACAGCTGCTCGTGGGTGTTGCCCAAACGGCGCAGCTCACGCTCGATAAGCTCCTTGCCGTGTTCGATGTTCTCGTCACGGCGTTCGCGCTTGAACCACTGATTAATTTTGTTCTTCGCCTGTGATGTACGGCAAAGCTTCAGCCAATCACGGCTCGGGCCGTGTGTGTTGGCGGTTAGAATTTCAACAATTTCGCCGTTTTGAACCATGTAGTTGTTGGGGACGATTTTTCCGTTTACCTTTGCACCGCTCATTTTGTAGCCGACCTCGGAATGAATTGCAAAGGCAAAGTCGATTACGGTACTCTTTGCCGGCAGGGAAATAACCTTGCCCTGCGGTGTGAATACGAAAACCTCGTCCTCGAACAGGTCAAATTTAAGGGTGTTGAAAAAATCGTCAGTATCAATAATACTTGTCTGTGTGTCAAGAAGCTGACGCACCCATTCAAGCTTTGAATCCATATCGGTGCTGCCCGATATGCCCTCCTTGTATTTCCAGTGGGCCGCGATACCGTTTTCAGCCACGCGGTGCATTTCCCATGTACGGATTTGTATTTCAAGAGGTGTGCCGTTTGGGCCGATAACCGTCGTATGAAGCGACTGATACATATTCGGCTTCGGCATTGCGATATAGTCCTTGAAGCGCATAGGCACAGGGGTATACAGGTCATGTACCATGCCAAGCACAGCGTAACAGTCTGCAACGGTGTCTACAATAACTCTGACGGCAAACAGGTCATACAGCTCATCAAGTGTTTTGTTCTGCGTGTACATTTTACGGAATATGCTGTAAAAATGCTTTGCGCGTCCCGTAACCTGTCCTTTTATATTCATTTCTTCAAGCTTTGCGCGAAGCACGTCTATAATGTCAAGTATGTACTTTTCGCGCTCGTCCTTTTTCTGATTTATGCTTTGTGTAATTTCCTCATATGCAACAGGGTCAAGGTACTTGAGCGCCAAATCTTCAAGCTCAATCTTGATTTTTGACATACCAAGACGGTGTGCAAGGGGCGCGTACACGTCAAGCGTTTCCTTTGAAATAAGGAGCTGCTTTGCGCGCGGCATAAAGTTTAAGGTGCGCATATTATGAAGTCTGTCTATAAGCTTTATCATTACAACACGGATATCCTTTGCCATTGCAAGGAACATCTTTCTGAGGTTTTCTACCTGCTGTTCCTCGCGCGTGTTGTATTTAATTTGTTTCAGCTTTGTAACTCCGTCCACTATTTCCGCAACGCTTTTGCCGAACAGGCTCTCAACATCTTCATACGTGTACGGAGTATCCTCAACCACATCATGCAGGAGCGCCGCGGAAATTGCCGTTGCGTCAAGAGAAAGCTGCGCGGCAATATAGGCAAGCTGTACGGGATGCTCTATATACGGTGCGCCGCTGCGCCGAAATTGGTGCGAGTGCGCTGATTTTGCCAGCCTGTAGGCAACGTAAATCATATCTGTATTTGCGTTGGGACTGTAGGATTTGACCATGCCCATTATTTTATCTACAAGCACGTCCGTATCGTCCGCGTGCTGCGGTATTTTTTCCGGCGAAAGAATTACCGGATCATTTACTTCTGCCATAAGCTCACTTCCTATCTGCTATATGCAAAAATTATTGTTTCATCTTTAAATCCTTCAGTAAAAGCTGAACGGTTTCGTTTCCTTGATAGGTATTTATATCCATCTGAAATGCGATATTTATCATGTCGCCGCTTTTTAGCATAGAGGCGTATTCGCCCATGCCGAAGCCGATACAATTTATCATCTGGTTATTTTTATTAATTCTAAGTCTCAAGTGCTTATTGTCCATGCCGACTGCCGCAATATTTGTCACCTGCGCGTTTGCTATTGCAAATACAGGCTTTTCATTGCCCATGCCGAACGGTTCAAGCTTTGAAATCATTTTAGCGTTTTCAAGTGTAACGGCGCGTTCGGATAGGGGACAGTCAATGTCCACTGATGGAATCATGTCCTTTTCAGTCAGTAACTCGTCAGCGTATTTGTTAATTTCCTTTGTGAAGTTTTCAAGGTCGGACATATTCACGTTGAGTCCTGCCGCAACGGCATGACCGCCGAAGTCCGTAAGGTGCTTTTCACAATGTGTAAGAGCGTCAAAAAGGTTAAAGCCCTTTATGCTCCTGCCCGAACCCTTACCCACACCGTTAGAGTGGGATATAAGTATACATGGCTTGTAATACATATCACACAGCCTTGACGCGACTATACCTATTACACCGTGGTGCCAGTCCTCATGGGCAAGCACGATTACCTTTTTCTTTTCAAAATTAGGGTCTGCGGCTATCATGCCGAGCGCCTCGTCAAAAATCTGCTTTTCAGTAAGCTGACGTTCCTTGTTTTCCTCGTCAAGTGCAAGGGCAATTTCTCTTGCCCTGTTTTCGTCCTTTGTCAGAAGCAGCTCGACAGCCGTTCTGGCTGTGCCGAGCCTGCCTGCCGCGTTAAGCCGCGGCGCAATCGCAAAGGCTATTGTTGAGGCATTTATGCTTTTGCCAAGCACGCCCGCAACCTCCATTATGGCGCGAAGTCCTGCGCGCCTTGGGTTTTGCAGAAATTTAAGTCCCTTGTCTGCTATAATTCTGTTTTCACCCACGAGCGGTACAACGTCGGCTATTGTGCCGAGCGTTGCAAGGTCAACGTATTTTGCAAATACGTCCTTTGTGTTCATGCCGTTTTCCATTGCAAGCGCAAGAATTAGCTTAAATGCAACTCCCACACCTGCAAGCGCGTCAAACGGATATTCGCAGTCAGGTCTTTTTGGGTTTAAAATCGCCGCCGCCGCTGTGGGCAGACGGTCCTTGCAGGTGTGATGGTCTGTGATGATTACGTCCATACCCTGAAGCTTTGCAAATTCCACCTCGCCTATGGCGGTTATACCGCAGTCAACGGTTATCATAAGCTTTATGCCCTGCTTAAAAAGCTTGTTCACTGCCATGATGTTTATGCCGTAACCCTCACCCTTGCGGTCGGGAATATAGTATTCCACGTCTGCGCCCATTGAGGAAAGAAACTCGTATAAAAGCGCTGTGGAGGTTATTCCGTCAACATCATAGTCACCGTAAACGGCAATTTTTTCTTTGTTTTTAACGGCTGCGTTTATACGCTCAACGGCTTTGTCCATATCGAGCATTAATTTAGGATTTACTATGTCTGACATTGATTTTTTCAGAAACGGGGATATATCATCACTCTCTATTCCGCGGTTCAATAGTATTGTGGCTATAACGCGCGGTATGCGGTATTCCTGCGAAATATTGTTTATAATATCATCACGCAGATTTTTATTCCTGAATTTCCAAATCTTATCAATCATAGTATACTCCAAACCGTTAAATTTCAAAATAAATCTTATACTTTATTATATCATTTTTTTACGTAAAATTCAAGTAAAACAGGCATTTTTGAATAAAATAATGAAGATAGGGTAAAATAAAATCTGTAGAAAGGAGTGAGGAAGAATGAACAACAATAACAACAATCAGAATAACAACAATCAGAACCAGAATCAAAAGCAGAATCAGCAGCAGAATCAAAAGCAAAACCAGAAGCAGAATCAGAAGAACAATAACAATAATAATCAGAATAATAACTTTTAAGAAAAGAAAGACGGCATTGCAATTGTTTTTTTGCAATGCCGTTTTTTTGTCGTATAAGTTATTTATTAAGTGTGCCAAGGCTTGCGGCTTTAAGATAAGCGTTTATAAAGCCGTTCAGGTCGCCGTCCATGACAGCACCGATATTACCCATTTCAAAGCCTGTGCGTAAATCCTTAACCATAGTGTAGGGCTGGAATACATATGAACGAATCTGACTGCCCCATCCGTTTTCCATCTGCACACCCTGCAGGTCGGAAATCTTTTCCTTTTGCTGCTGCTCGGCAAGTTCAACAAGCTTTGCTTTAAGCATTTTCATGGCATAATCCCTGTTCTGGAACTGCGAACGCTGTGTCTGACATGAGGTTACAATGCCTGTCGGAATATGTGTAAGACGTACAGCGGAGCTGGTTTTGTTTATGTGCTGACCGCCCGCGCCGCTTGCGCGGAACGCTTCCATCTTGATGTCCTCGGGACGTATGTCTATTTCCACACTGTCGTCAAGCTCTGGCATAACTTCTATTGACGCAAAAGAAGTCATACGCTTGCCGGCTGAGTTGAACGGTGAAATTCTTACAAGGCGGTGTACACCCTTTTCTGCCTTAAGATAGCCGTAGGCATTAAGTCCGTTAATTTCTATTGTGCAGCTCTTTATACCTGCCTCGTCGCCGGGTAGGGAATCAAGCACAGTGTAGGTATAGCCGTTTTTCTGCGCCCACATCTGATACATTCTTATCAGCATTTCGCACCAGTCCTGCGCCTCTGTGCCGCCTGCGCCCGCATGGAACGTCATTATGGCATTGTTTTTGTCGTATGCGCCGCTGAGCAGCGTTTCAAGTGTCATTTTCTCGATTTCGGCTTCAATCTCTGCCGCCGCCTGTGTGACGTCGGGAAGCATACTTTCGTCGTTTTCCTCGTTTGCAAGCTCGATTAAAACAAGAGTGTCCTCCCATTTTGTTTTGAGGTTGTGGAAGGCTTCAACCTTGTCCTTAAGCTGCTTTGTTTTCTGTAAAACCTTCTGTGAGTTTTCGAGGTCGTCCCAGAAATCCGGCTTTGCGCTTTCCTCTTCAAGCTTTTCTATTTCACTTTGTGCTCCCGCAATGTCAAAGTGAATCCCTCAAATCGTTTATGCTGTCTTCAAAGCTTTGCAGCTTTAGTCTGTACTCATCGTACTCTAACATATTTATCACTTCTTTCTGAAATTATTTTTGTCATTATTTTCATCTTTATCAAGGTATCCCTGGCTTGATGAAATCATCCATTTAGAAATATTTTCTGAAGATTGCTTGTCGGTATATAGCTCTGATGCGTCGAGGGTAAAGTCCTTTTTCTTTCTTGCTTTACATATAAATTTGTATATGCTGTAGGCAATAATGGAAATTACCGCAATAAGAAGTATAATACCTACAATGATAAGCAATATATCTCCGGCAAGGGAGGTATGTATTGTTTCACCGGGATAAAAATATCTGCGTGTCAATAATTTGTTTGAATCAGGATTGCATAACAGCGTCGCAAGGCATAAAATAAATCCTGCGCCGACTGCACCGAAAATAATATAATACTTTTTCATAATTGTTCTCCCATACAATTCACAAACAAGGGAACGGCATGCCGTTCCCTGTAAATTATGCTACATCCTGTTTTGATTTATAATCAATAACAGCAATGTCATTAACCATATTTCTGAGGTTTGAAACAAGCTGTTCTATTTCTGCAAATGTTTCATCAGTATAATAGACTTCACCGCAGGAGCATACATAAGCCGGAACATGCTTAATAATGATAACGCATGTATCAAGATTTGCCACATAAGTTTTTTCTTTTAATGTCATTTCATTTCCGCATTCAATACAAATCATTCTACTGCACATCCTTTCGAGTTTTAAAATCACTTTCCCATTTATTCAATCCCGGATAATACACGGTTATGATATAAACATATGAACCGTCTGTGCTGCACACAACGTGCAGAGGTTTTTTATCTATGCAATATCCTAAAATCAGACAGCTGGGATAGGGTTTGTCGCTTTCGTAGGCTTCTATTATGTTTCCTGAGATAATACAGCTTTTTACATCACTCCGCGATATGTTTCTTTGCAGCATGCGCTCAGTGGCGTGCTCTTTCCATATCACTTTGCCTTTAAGATATAATTCCCGTATATCTGCAATTGTATATTGTAAATTAATCATTGTCACAAATACGATTACTTATCCTTACCACAGCAGTGCTTATACTTCTTGCCGCTGCCGCATGGGCATGGGTCATTTCTGCCCGGCTCTTTTTTGGCGCGCTTCGGCTGATTAGGAAGTGAACCGTCGCCGCCTGTGTCCATAGGCTTTGCCACCTGTTCACGCTCAATCTTAATTCTCGGCATAGCTGAAAGAACATAACGGACTGTGTCTTTCTTGATACTGTCAAGCATATTTTCGTAAAGCTCGCTGCCCACGTTTCTGTATTCCATAACAGGATCATGCTGACCGTATGCTCTTAAGCCGATTTCGCGCTTAACATGCTCCATCTCGTCAAGGTGGTCCATCCAAAGTGTGTCAACAACCTTAAGCATAAGGACTCTTTCAAGCTCACGCATATTCTCGCCAAAGGTTTCCTCTTGTTCGGCGTAACGCTTGTTTGCGATGTCCATAAGCATATCCTTGACGTCCGCTCTTGTGATTGTTTCCATATCCTCCTCGGGGATTTTGAACTCACCTTTTGCGTTAAGCGTCTGATTTGCAAATTCAGTAATAGCGCGGATATTCCATTCCTCGGGGATTTCGGAAATCCCGATAAAGTCGTCAAGCGCGCTGTTAATTGATGATTCAATCATGCCCTTTATAGTGCCACTGATGTCCTCACCGTCAAGAACCTTCTGACGCTGTGCGTATATAATCTTACGCTGCTCGTTCATAACCTCGTCATACTGCAGCACATGCTTACGTGAATCAAAGTTTCTGCCCTCAAGAGAGCTTTGCGCATTTTCGATTGCTTTTGTAAGCATATTCGCTTCAATAGGCTCATCCTCTTCAAGACCAAGCGCATTAACCATAGTCTCTACTCTGTCGCTGCCGAAAATTCTCATAAGGTCGTCGTCAAGAGAAAGGAAGAACCTTGACGCGCCCGGGTCACCCTGACGTCCCGCACGTCCGCGCAGCTGATTGTCAATACGTCTTGAT
>CAMCPC010000018.1 GCA_945876665.1 uncultured Oscillospiraceae bacterium | reverse complement strand
CAGTTTCTTGAGCATAAGGAGGCTGTGCAGGAGGAATTTTTCCATACCTTCAACGAGCTTTTTTCACTCGGCAAGCAGATTGTGCTTACAAGCGACAGACGTCCCGGCGAGCTTAAAACTCTTACCACAAGAATGATAACACGCTTCGGACAAGGCTTCACAATAGATATATCTCTTCCTAATTATGAAACAAGAATAGCCATACTCCAGAACAAGGCACTTGAACATCATACAAATATTAATGAGGATATTCTCGGATATATCGCTGACCATATACGTTCAAGCATACGTGAGCTTGAGGGCGCGCTTCTTAACGTAATATCAATGTCGGAAATAAAACAATGTGATATAACAATGGACTTTGTAAAGAATACGCTTGAAACTGTTATTTCAAGTGATGATTCTTCAAAAATCAGTCCTAAAACAATTATACAAAAGGTTTCTGTATACTATAACATTTCCGAAAATGACATAACAGGCAAAATCAAAACAAAGGAAATTGCCGTTCCGCGTCAGGTGGCAATGTATCTGTGCCGTAAGCTTCTGGGCATGAACGATACAATTATTTCAAAGGAATTTTCAAAGGACCGAACAACGGTAAAGCATAATATAGAAAAGATTGAATCAGAAATCAATACAAACGAAACTCTTAATTCCGATGTCACATATATAACAAGGGATTTAGAGTCAATGTAGGGGATAAATGGTGGAAATGTGCGTGAATAAAAAAATATGTAAATTTATGTAATTTATATATGGTTGATAAAATTAAATTATCAACACTAAATCCCGCATGAAAGGGTTAATAAATTTTGGCATATTTACTTGATTTAAACTACTTTTCCATCAATCCACGTTCCTTATTACTATTATTATTAAAATATAATATATTATATATATAAATATATAGTATAAATCATCAGATCAATGATGTTGATAAATTTATACGCGAGGAGATAATAAGTTATGAAATTAATCTGCAGTAAACCACAGCTTGTCGATATTATTAACACTGTTCAGAGAGCTATTGCACCTAAAACAGCTCTTCCTATACTTGAATGTATAAAGATAGATGCAAACGGTGACGGAAATGTTGTGTTTACAGGTAACAATATTGATTTATGTATTGAATATAATACCAAATGCACAGTTACAGAGGGCGGAACTATAGCGCTTGCTTCAAAGATGTTCGGTGAGATTGTAAGACGTCTGCCGGAGGGTGATGTTACAATAAGCGTAAATCCGTCAAATTTTATTACTAAGATAAAGAGCGGTTCAAGTGAATTTAATATTCAGGGTATTGCTCCGGATGAATTTCCATCTGCTCCCGTACTTGATGAAAATTTCAGATTTTCACTTTCTCAGAAAAATCTGAAAAATCTAATAAGAAAAACTATATCCTTTGTTGCTCAGAACGAGGGTAAAAAGCCTGTTCTTACGGGCGCGCTGTTTGAGATAAAAAATAATTATCTTAATGTGGTTGCCTCTGACGGTCACAGACTTGCTGTAGTTAAAGAGGAAATTAAGGAAAGCGTTGAAAATAATAAATTCGTTGTTCCGGGAATGACACTAAGAGAACTTCTTAAGGTTCTTAAGGATGAAGATGATAATGTTGATATTATTGTATCTGACAGAACAGTACTTATGGATTTCGGACATTATCAGGTTTATTCAAGACTTCTTGACGGTGAATTTTTGAGATATGAAGCTATTATATCTGCTGTTAATTCTTTGAACGTTGTGGCTGAAAAAAGATATATTGTTGACAGCCTTGAAAGAGCACTGCTCCTTATTAATGATGATATTTCGGCAAAGTCG
Organism: uncultured Oscillospiraceae bacterium; assembly: GCA_945876665.1. Classification (GTDB taxonomy): domain Bacteria; phylum Bacillota; class Clostridia; order UBA1381; family UBA1381; genus Hominilimicola. The sequence continues at coordinate 9,532 of CAMCPC010000018.1, read as the reverse complement.
GAAAATAAAATTCCGGTGCGCTTTAATATTGCGTATAATAAGATTGATGTGTCATGTATAACAAATAAGGGACAGGTTAATGATACTGTACCTGTTGAGCTTGAGGGCGGCGAGCTTCTTATTGGATTTAACTGCAGATTTTTACTTGATGCTCTGTCAGCCTGTGACGAGGATAAGGTTAAATTGGAATTTTCCGCGCCAACAAGCGGCTGCTTTATAAGAAGTGTAAACGGTGACGATTCTTATGTTTATATGATATTACCCGTAAGATTGTATAATTAAGAGGTTTAAATATGAAAATTAAAACGCTTAACAATTACTACAATGACGAAAACACATATATTGTTTATGATGAAAATACAAAGAACGGTATTGTTATAGACCCCGGCTATAAGTGTGACGGAATTTTGAAAGCTGCGGCAGATGACGGTATTAATATAAAATATATTTTTATAACCCACTGTCACTATGACCATATTTCAGACCTTGAGCCGCTGCGTGAAAAAACAGGCGCATTACTTGTAAGCAGCCAATACGGCAGCATTAATATAGGCGATCCTGATATTAATCATTCCGTTTCAGGTCTTGGCTATGCCCTGTCTGCAAAAAAGAGCGATATAATTTTACAGGATAACGAGGAATTTGACCTTGACGGACTTCATGTAAAATGTATCTATACGCCGGGACACACAAACTGCGGCGCATGCTATCTTTTTAATAATGAAAAGCTGTTTGTCGGTGATACGTTGTTTTTAAGAAGTGTCGGCAGACATGATTTGCCCACAGGCAATCTTGATGAGCTTGTCAATTCTGTAAAGAATAAATTATACACACTTGATGATGAAATTGAGGTTTTCCCCGGACACGGAGAACAGACATCTATTGGGTATGAGAAAAAATTCAATATATTTATAAAGGGCTAAACTATGCTTATTATTCAGAACGGTTACGAATGTGATTACGAAATGAAGCTTTTTTACGGGCTTTTTTTCAGCGCGGAGGAGGACATCTGCGTATTTTCAAATTTTGAATATAAGGATAAAACTATAAATGTATACACAGAAATAATATACGGTAATGATACATATTTTGATGACTACTACTATAGTTTTGATACGGAAAATAAAACTCAGCAGCTTATAAAAAAGGTATTTACGGCTTCATGTACGAAGTCGTTTTGTCATGCGGCAAAAAAGATAAAGGATATAAATATTCCATGGGGTGTGATGTGCGGCATACGTCCCGCTAAAAATGTTCGCTCTCTTATGGAGGAGGGTTACAGCGACAGCGAGGTTGTGAGGATTTTAAAGGAAGTTTATGAGGTTTCCGATGAAAAGATAGAGCTTGCTAAAACTGTCGCTGAAAATGAAAAGGCGCTTCTTGATGAAATAGGCGAAAACAGCGTGAGTATATATATTGGTATTCCGTTTTGTCCTACGCGCTGTCTTTATTGTTCATTTGTTTCAACCGATATAAGGGTAAGTGGAAAATATATGAACGGCTTTGTAGAAAAGCTGCTGCTTGAAATTGATAAAACAGCGGAAATTATAGAAAAAATGGGCGCTTACGTTGAAAATATATATATCGGCGGCGGAACGCCGACAACTCTTGAACCGCATCATTTGAAAAGTATTTTTGACAGATTAAAGGAAAATTTTGATTTCAGTAAAATAAAGGAATTTACCCTTGAGGCGGGCAGACCGGACACTATTACGGAAGCAAAGCTGCTTGAGGCAAAAAAGGGAGGAGTAAACAGGATAAGTATAAATCCGCAGACCATGAATAATGAAACACTTGTTAAGGTAGGAAGAAAGCACACTCCCGATATGGTAAAAAACTGCTTTAATATGGCAAGAAGAATAGGTTTTGACAACATAAATATGGATTTGATTGCGGGACTTCCCGATGAAACTGTTGATATGTTTAAATATAGTATTGATGAAGTGATAAATCTTGATCCTGAAAACATAACTGTTCATTCTATGGCGGTAAAGAGAGCCGCGTCACTTCGGTTTACCGATACGGAACTGGCAAAGTCAAAGGACATGAATGAAATGCTTTCCTATACTCAAAAACGTATGGCGCAGACGGGCAGAAAGCCTTACTACATGTATCGTCAGAAAAATATTTCCGGCAATCTTGAAAATGTAGGCTATGCCAAGGACGGATATATGAGCACATATAACATAAATATTATGGAGGAAAAGCAAACCATAATTGCCCTTGGAGGAGGAGGAAGTACAAAGCTTGTGATGGGTGACAGGATTGAAAGAATTTTCAATTTCAAAGACCCGCTTGAATATATAAATCGTTTTGATGAAATTTTGCAAAAGAAAGACGAAATTCTTGAAATAATCGGAGGTGAAAATAATGGCTGAAGAAAGAGTAATAAACAAAATCATGGACGAATATGAGGAGCTTCGTATGAATGCGGCAAATGACAGAAAAAGGCGCATTGAAGAGGTTAATAAAAACTTTCCGAGAATAGGGGAAATAGATAAGGAAATTTTCAGACGCGGACTTGACAACACGAATAACATTCTGAAAAATCCCGAAAAAAAGGACGAGTTTAATGCTGATTTCAAAGAAAATTTGGAAAGGCTGAACGCGGAAAAGAAAAAAATAATGCAGGAAAATAATATTTCTGACGATTATGATAAATATAAATATGTATGCGAAAACTGCCATGATACAGGCTATGACGATAACGGCAAGAAGTGTCAGTGCTTTAAGCAAAAGCTGATAAACGAGGCATATTCAATGTCAAATATGGCGGAGATAATAAAGACGCAGAATTTTGATACGTTTTCCATTGATTACTATTCAAGACAGCCATATGAAAACGGAATTTCGCCCTATGAAAATATGACGAAAATATATAATAACTGTAAAAGATTCTGTGAAAATTTTGAAAATGAAACAAAGGGACTTGTATTTTACGGTACGACAGGTCTGGGAAAGACATTCCTTTCGAGCGCTATTGCAAAGGATATTATGGACAGAGGCAAAACGGTTGTTTATGTTAGAGCAACAAAGCTGTTTACAATATATGAAGATTACAAATTCGGCAGAAATACGGACAGGTCTGTTATAGACAATATTTATAATGCTGATTTGCTGATTATAGATGACCTTGGAACAGAGCCGTTCAATAAAAATAATATTTCATTTTTGTTTGATATTGTAAATGAGAGAATAGCAAAAAATAAGAAGATTATTATAAATACAAACCTGCAGATAAACGAAATAACAAAAATGTACAGTATGCGTTTTACTTCAAGATTGTATGAGTATTTTATGCTGTATAAATTCTACGGTGAGGATATAAGGATTCAGAAACTGAAAAATGGCGGAAATTAATTCCGCCATTTTTTAGTATTTGTAAGAACCGAGAAATTTGTAAAACGGAGTATTCTGTCTTACCTTGTCGAGCGAAAAATAAATTGTTGCGTTGTCAATATTTCCTTCTATATCAATAAAGAATATATATTTTCCAAGCTCGTCTTTCATCGGACGGGACTCAATTTTAATCATATTTATGTTTGATTTTGCAAAAAGCTCAATGGCATTGTAAAGACTGCCCGGCTTGTTGTCAACAGTAAATACGATAGAACTCTTGTCATGTCCCGTAACCTCTGTATTCGGTTTTTTCTCAATTATAACAAATCGTGTCGAATTGTTTGTATCGTCACCGCAATCCGCGTATAGTATATCAAGGTCGTATAATTCCGCGCTGTTCGGCGAGCCTATACAAGCTATTGAACCGTCCGATTCCACAACGCGCTTTGCGGCTGCTGCGGTTGAGTCTGAAAATTCAATCTTTGTGTCCGCAAATTCATTTGACAGAAGTCTGGAGCATTGACCTATTGGCTGTGGGTGAGATGTTATAATTTTTATATCTTCTTTTTTTGTACCCTTTTTAACCATAAGGTTTTCACTTATGTGAAGTATGTATTCGCCTGTTATATAGAGGTCAACGTCAAAAGCAAGCGCGTCAAGGGTTGTGTTTATGCTTCCCTCTATGGAATTTTCTATCGGGACAATTGCTCTGTCTATTTTCCCCTTATCAACCGCAAGTATAGCGGAATAGATGGTTGAAAATTCCTTTATTTCTTCCTTACCCTGCGACCATTCCATTGCCGCCTGATGTGAGAATGTCCCGCTGGGACCAAGATAACCTAACATATTTTTTATTCCTTATAATAAAGTTTTATTTACAGCTTTTGCAATTGGGTCAAGCTCCTTCATAAGCTTTGCAAAGTTTTCCGGTGTAAGTGACTGCGCACCGTCTGACGCCGCCTTTTCGGGGCAGTTGTGCACCTCAATCATAAGACCGTCCGCACCTGCGGCTATTGCGCCCTTTGCAACTGCCGGAACGTATTTATATGTTCCTGTCGCATGGCTTGGGTCTGCTATTATAGGAAGATGAGAAAGCTCCTTTGTAACAGGTATCGCGCTTAAATCAAAGGTGTTTCTCGTTGCTGTTTCGTATGTTCTGATACCTCTTTCGCAAAGGATTACGTTTTCGTTACCCTCTGACATTATGTATTCAGCCGCCATAAGCCATTCTTCTATTGTACACGCAAGACCGCGCTTTAAAAGTATCGGCTTGTTGCATTTTCCAACCTCGCGCAGAAGCTTGAAGTTCTGCATATTTCTCGCGCCGATCTGCATAACGTCAGCATATTTTGCTACAAGCTCAACATCTCTTGTGTCAAGAACCTCTGTACAGATAGGCATACCAAGCTCTTTGCCGCTGTTGTACATTATCTTAAGACCGTCACCCTCAAGACCCTGAAATGAATATGGAGATGAACGCGGCTTGAACGCTCCGCCTCTTAAGATGTTTGCACCCGCGTCTTTTACAGCGGCGGATACCATTGTAAACTGTTCCTGACTTTCAATGGCGCACGGACCCGCAAAAACTGCAAGCTTATTTCCGCCGACTGTTACGCCGTGACCAATGTCTATTACTGACTGTTCCTTGTGAAGCTCCTTCGAAGCAAGCTTGTAGGGCTTCATAATAGGTACAACGTTTTCAACGCCGTCCATTGTTAAAATCTGGTTCATGCTCAAAAGACGCTTATCGCCTATTGCGCCGATAACTGTCTTTTTTTCACCGTAAATAGGGTGTGTCTGAAATCCGAACTCGGCAAGCAGCTTTTCAACGCTGTCAATTTCCTTTGCCGACGCGGAATCCTTCATGATAATAATCATATTTATTCACATTCTTTCTTTGTTATGTAGTATATATAGTATAGCAAAAAAGGGTTGTTTTTGCAAGCTAATTTCATATAAATTCAGATATATCGGCAAAAACTGCCTCCGTTTTATATCTGCCGTTTTCGGACTTTAATTGTCTGTTGAAATAAAGCCTTTTTCCGTCACGCGAAAATGACGGGTTTGGGTGTACCTGCAGCTTCCATGTGGTGTATTCGTCCTGCGGTATTTCAAATGTTGCTATCGGATTTTTGTCGCCGCGCCTGTAAAGATACACATTCGGCGAAAAATAGGGATAACAGCGGTCGCCTGTGAAAAGTGTTCTGTCCTTGTTCGCGTCCATATGGTTTGATATGCCGCCGAGTACCTCTATTTCTTCGCCGTCCTTTGAAAAACGCGCAATGTAGCTTGTTTCCATTTCAATATGTCTGCCCTGATTGAACTGACGCGTTGCCATGTATGTTTCATCGTCAAACCATAGCTGATGAACAGGCTTGTCGGGGATAACGTGTGTTTTTCCGGTGTCAAGGTCAATACAGCCGAGCGCACCGAATACGGGACAGTCCTTGACTCCAAGACGCATCATAACTGCTGTGGCTGACGGATTAAGCTGTACATGGCTGACAGATGCGGTATATTCGTTTGGCGTAAGATTGTGTGAACGCACCATATCAAGAATATCATCTTCGGTTGCTGCTAAGGTAATTTTACCACTTAAAACGTCAAGTATGTAAATTCCGCATTTGTTAATTTCGGGATAATCGGGATTTTTGTCAAGAAATTCCTCTGAAACAGAAAAGGGATATTTTCCATTTTCCGCGCAGTGGCTTTCCTTAGCGCAGATTTTGTATTTTACTTCGCCTGTGTCTGTATCCATAATTCGGAATACGGGCAGATTGTCGATACTGTCGCGGAATACGACAAGACTGTTTGTTATAAAAGTAGCTGAAGGACCGTTATGGTTGCCGCAGTTTACTTCAAATATTTTGCGGTGATTTGTAAGGTCACTGCTGCAAATAAAAATTTCCGTTTCACTTTTTTCAAGGTCCGCCTTGCGCGCATATATAATTTGTTTTCCATCGGGACTTTCCACCATTCCGCCGTTCATTCCGAGAAGAGTGGAATAGCTTCCGTCAGATATTTTTGTTATTCTCATAATGAAAATCTCCTTTGTATGGTATAAAAAAATTTTATCTCTTTATATGATGATTGTCAAGAATATATTAAAAATAAAATAGGGCTGTTAATACAGCCCCGCAAGAAAAATTTATCTTCCGTTATTATTAGCGTCGTTTGTGCCGACAGCATCGCCTACACCTCTTGTAACGTCGCCTGCTGCATCACCTACGCCTTCAACAACGTCACCTGCTGCATCGCCGACATCTTTTACAGCGTTGCCTGCTCCTTCGCCTACATCTTTTACGGCATTGCCCGCGCTGTTGCCTGCGTCATTTACATCATTTGAAACACTTCCGTTATTTGTATTGCTTACATTTCCTGAATTTGTTTCATTTGGAGCAGGTGAGGCGTTGTTTGTGTTTGAATTGTTCATGCCGCATGATGTAAGCATTGCGGTAACAATTGCAGATAATAGAATTAATTTTATGCCTTTCATATTTATTTCCTCCAATTTTTATTGATACACAGTTATTATTATCATTATTTTTTGTTTTATGAGTTTGTTCAAAAAAAATTCATAATTTTTTGGAACAAAAATAGAGTTATATGCGTCTAATAATATGTAAAGGTAATTACCAAAAAAATAAAAGGGAGAAGAATGAAATGAAAAAGAACTTAATTACACTGATGGCGGCAGTTGCAATACTTGCCTCATCAACAGCGGCATTTGCCGACGAAATACCAATGACAGATTTAACTGAGGCTCAGGAGGTTACAGCAACACAGACTGCTGCTCCTGAAGATGATGAAAAATATGTAATGCCTGTATCTGAAGAAGGCGAGAATATCGGCGCGCCTGTTTCAATTCCGAGCTACATATCAAACACTGTAACAGTTACAGAGGTTGGCGAGGGAAAAATAGCGACAACTCTTAACAAAGAGGACGCAGAAAATCCTGAAAACACAGTAAATTATACAATTTTGGAAAACACTCTTGTATTTAACTCAAAGGGTGAAAAGAAGGAAGTAAAGGATATTGAAAAGGATGCTGACATAACAGTATTCACAAACTCATATTCACCTGCTCCGCTTATTATGCCTCCGCAGTATCAGGCTGATGTTATTATCATAAATGACGGAGAAGAAATAGGCTCTGTTAATGTTGATACATATATTGCAGACGGTGAAAGACTTATAAACGCTGTAAATTCACTTGTACTTAATATTGGTGAAACAACAAAAATCGTTGATAAGGACGGCAAGGAAGTAAAGGCAGATGAACTTGCGAACAAAGACCTTGTTGTATTCTATACAATAACAACAAGAAGTATTCCGGCTCAGACAACTCCGGAAAAGGTAGTTGTTCTTGGCGAGAATGAGACAGCGCTTGCACAGATTGCTGATGCACAGAATGTAACGGCTGAAACTCCTACTCCTGCTCCTGTGGAAACACCGGAAATCAGTTCAGCAACAGCAGTTGTTGTAGGAAATAAGACGGTTACAAATATATATTCAAAGGACGATGTTCTTATGGTTCCTTTGAGAGAAATTGCCGAGGAGCTTGGTTTTACAGTTGAGTGGGACGGTAATTTGAGAGCAGTTATTCTTAACGGCGGTATGTACAGTCTTAAGATTGGAGAAAACAGCTATGTAAAGGGTAAAATGATGCCTGTTGAATTAAAGGCTGCGCCTGAAATAAAGGACGACCTTACATATGTTCCTGTTGAATATTTCACAGAGGTTCTTGAAGCCGCTGAAAATATTGAAATAGTAAATGATTAATATTCAGTAAAAATGACTGCCGAAAAGGCAGTCATTTTTCATATATCCATATTTTTGATTATCTTTTTCATCTTTTTAATTTCTTGTTTGTTTGATGTTTTTATAAGAGAGCTGAAAAGTTTAACGGGCGAGTTGTCAAAATATTTTTCCATGATTTCCGTTAATTCTTCATTTCGGGTTTCTTCTTTTGACAAAATCGGAGTACATATGAATTTCTTTTCACCTCTTGATATGTAGCCTTTGGCTATGCACTTGTTAATGATTGTGTAGGTGGTGTTTCTGTTCCAACCAATTTCGAGGGCGAGTATTTTTGAAATTTCTCCGGCCGTTATGGCACCATCGCGCCACAGCACGTCCATAACCTTTCGTTCTGATTCAAAAAGCTTCATTTGTTTTTTCTCCTTTACTATAGCAGTAGTTATTTTTTTAATCTCATATATTTCGGAAAATGATTTTTAAGTATTCCGTTTGACGCTTTTCCCCAGCCAATGGGATAGCCGTTTACCGTAATGGCACACCAGCCCTTTTTGTCATATTCTATCGTTTCACCCATGAGGTATTTTTTTAGTATTTCACTGTCACATGAAAAGTCAATTGAATTTTTAAAATCCTCTTTTTTAAGCGCAAGGCACAGTGCGTGTGACGGATCAAAGCGGTTTTTGCGGCATATTCCGAGATGAAGTCCCGCGCGGACAACCTTGATTTTGTCTATGTTTATATTTTTCGGCTTAAGATAAAGATTTTCGCCGAACAGGCAAAATTCTCCGTCAAGAGTGGTATTTAAAAATTCCTTTTCAAATTCTCGGTACAGCTTTTCACCATCACAGACGGTCTTATGTGTTTTTTTAATTTCTGTAAAATCTTCACTGTCAAGACTGTGAAACAGCGCCACAAAATGACCTTCGCCCTTGTTTTTGTGAGGGAAAATACGGCGCGTTTTTTCCATGTCGTAGTCAGACAGCGACCATTCTATTTTGCCACGTGAAAGCAAATCAAGATTAAGCGGCTCAAAAAGCTCAACGTTATAATTTTCAAGCATATACGCGCAGACCTGCTCATTTTCCTCCGGCGCAAAGGTGCAGGTGGAATAGACTATATATCCGCCGCCTTTGAGCATTTTCATCGCACAGTCAAGTATGTGCTTTTGACGAGTACCGCAGGAAATGGTATGCTCCATGCTCCATTCGTCTACTGCCTGCGGCTCCTTGCGGAACATTCCCTCGCCGCTGCATGGCGCATCAACGATTATTTTATTGAAAAAATGAGGATATTTTTCTGCTAACTTCTGCGGTGTTTCATTTGTTACTACTGTGTTAGTCAGTCCGAAACGCTCTATATTGTCTGAGAGAATATTTGCGCGGTTTTTTATAATTTCATTCGCGACAAGCAGACCGTCATTGCCTAAAAGCGC
>CAMCPC010000017.1 GCA_945876665.1 uncultured Oscillospiraceae bacterium | reverse complement strand
CCTGTGACATCCTGCTTGTAAGGCAGACGCTCTCCCAGCTGAGCTAAACTCCCATATTTAGTCGCTCTAATCAGCGACAAGAATTATTATAACAGACACCAAACTATTTGTCAACACTTTTTTTTAAAAAAAATTTTAATTTTCACTGATATTTGTATTTATTTTTACATTAATTTGTTGTATAATATAAGAAAGGAAATAAATCTAAAATATGTAGTTATATTTCAGGAGGGGATATATAACATGAGAACAAGTATCAGAAAAATTATTTCTATATCATGCGCGGCAATGATGTGTATCGCTGCTCTTTCGGGCTGTGTGGGCAATAACAGCACAGAACCTTCTCCGGAGGTTGAAAATACAAATATTACTAATACATATGCTTTTGTCGGCAAAGATATTCAGAATCCTTATATGCAGACAGTGTATGAAGGATTTGAAACAGCATGCCGTGAAACAGGCGCGCAGGCTCTTTACAAATCACCGGAGGTTACAACACCTGAAAAGCAGATTGAGATTATAGAATCGCTTATAGAGCAAAAGGTATCAGGTATAGCTGTTGCAGCAAATGATGCGGACGCGCTGTCGCCTGTGCTGCAGAAAGCAATGAATGATGGGATAAAAATCATTTCGTTTGACAGTGCCGTGAATAAGGACGCAAGACAGACGCACATTCAGCAGGCAGACCCTGAAAAAATCGGTCGTGAGCTTATCAGAGCCGCTTATGAAATTGTCGGCGGAAACGGTGGAATTGCAATTCTTACTTCGACCGATCAGGCGACCAATCAGAATTTATGGCTTGATTACATGAATAAGGAAATTTCGGAGAATCCGGAAAAGTATGCAAATACACCTGTTGTAAGCGTTGCATACGGCGATGATGACTTTACCAAATCCACAACAGAAACAAAGGGGCTTTTAGCTAACGATGATGTCAAGGTTATAATAGCACCAACGTCAGTAGGCATGCTTGCTGCGGCGCAGGTTCTGGAGGAGGAGGAATCTGATGTTAAGCTGACAGGTTTGGGTATGCCGTCACAGATGGCGCCTTATATTGAAAACGGAATAAGTCCTATGGTATTTTTATGGAATATCGTTGATATAGGCTACCTTGCGGGATACACAATGGACGCGCTTGCTGACGGCACAATTACGGGAGCTGTCGGAGACAGCTTTAATGCGGGAACGCTTGGCGGCAGAACTATTAGCGTTGACAGTGACGGGGGCAGCGAGGTAATGCTTGGTGATCTGCTTAAATTTGACAGCACTAACATTGCGCAGTGGAAGGACGTATATTAATAATTTTTAACGGTAAACCGTTAAATTAGCGGAGTGAAAAATGGGGAAAACGAAATTTCAGAAGCTGAAAATATTATATATAATGCAGATGCTTATGGAAAATACTGACGAGGAGCATGCCATATCCACAGCTGATATTATCAAGGGATTAAAGGCGCAGGGTATTGAGGCTGAAAGAAAAAGCGTTTACGATGATATTGAAATGCTGAAGCTTTTCGGATTGGATATTCTGAGTCGGCGCAGTGAGCCGAAGGGATATTACATTGCGTCGAGGGATTTTGAGCTGCCCGAGCTTAAGCTGCTTGTGGACGCGGTACAGTCGTCAAAGTTTATAACCGAAAAGAAATCGCGCGAGCTTATAAATAAAATCGAAAAGCTTGCGGGACATTTCGAGGCTAAGGAGCTGCAGAGTCAGGTCGTGGTTTCAAACAGAATTAAGACCATGAACGAAAGTATATATTATAATGTAGATAAAATTCATTCCGCCATTTCATCAGATTCAAAAATACGGTATAAATATTGCGAATGGACTATCAATAAGAAGCTTGAGCCGAAAAAGAATGGCGGCTATTACACCGTCAGTCCGTGGGTACTGACGTGGGATGATGAAAATTATTACCTTATTGCTTATGATGATGAGAGCAGACAGATACGCCATTACAGAGTGGACAAAATGCTCGGCATAGAAATTACGAAGGAAATGCGCGAGGGCAGTGAGCAGTTTGGAAAATTTGATATTGCATCATTTTCAAAAAGCACCTTTGGAATGTTTGCGGGAAACGAGAGCGAGCTTGAAATATACTTTGAAAATAAATTTATCGGAGTTGTCATGGACCGCTTTGGTAAGGAGGCAATTATACATAAGAATGATGACAGCAGCTTTACCGCAACGGTGAAGGTCAATGTCAGCGCGCAGTTTTACGGATGGCTTACGGGATTGGGAAAAGGTGTGAAAATCCTTTCTCCGTCCGGAGAGGCGCAGAAATATGCGGAATATATCAATAATGTAGCTTCTCAGTATGCAGCAGACAACTAAACGGCGCATATTATAGTGTAAGTTAGTGTTATACAAACTGGAAAAATCTCCTAACAAATTTCATAAAAATTATGTTAACCGATCGTGAAAATTTGTCAAAAAGATGGTTTTCTTGAAGTTTCCATTGACAAATCCGACTATCGTGGGTATAATAACGGTCAATCAAGGGAATAATCCTTTTTGGATATATTTTCTGATGAAATGGAGGTTTTAACCATGAAACAATTTTCTTACACAATCAAAGGAGAACAGGGAATTCACGCGAGAGGTGCCGGACAGCTTGTGAGAGAGGCACAGAACTATATGTCGAATATTAGCATTGAATATAATCAGAGAGTTGAAAATTTGAAAAGACTATTTACAGTTACATGCCTTGGCGTGAAGAAAGGCGACAGCGTTACCATTAAGATTGAGGGTAACGATGAATCAGAAGCCGCAAATGCTCTGGAAAACTATTTCAGAGAGAATTTGTAAAAAACAGTCAGACAAATTAAGAACAAAAGGAGCTGCCGGCGTGCAGCTCTTTTTGATTAAGGTATAAGTTATGAAATTTTACTATAATGCCGGCGGGTAATCAATCAAATAATGGTAAAAAGAGAAAAGAGAGCATTTTTGTTGTTGTAAATTGTATTTATTTGTGATAGAATAGTCTCACGGCGAAAAGCCATTTACATATAATAATTCAAGAGGAAGTCTGACGATATGTGGCATTTGATAAAACATTTTTCAACGATAACGCGGCACAGGCACAAGGTGATATACCATTGCTATAAGTGCGGTATTCTGTGGCAGGGTCTGCGCCATGATTTATCAAAATACAGCCCAACGGAATTTTTTGCGGGCGCAAGGTTTTACTTGGGTGACAGAAGCCCTACGGAGGCGGAAAGAAAAGAATACGGCTATTCATTGGCATGGATGCACCACAAGGGCAGAAACAGACATCACTTTGAATACTGGACGGATTATAATCCGGAAACTCGCCGTATGGGAGCGGTGAAGATGCCGCTTAAATATGTCAAGGAAATGTTCTGCGACCGTGTTGCCGCAGGCAAAATATACCTTGGCGATAATTACACAGGTGATAATCCTATAGAGTATTTTGAAAGAGGAAATGCTAAAAGCAGTATGCACCCTGAAACGGCTGCGCTGCTTGAAGGGTGGCTCCGTATGCTCCAGAAAGAGGGCGAGGAGAAAACCTTTGCATATATAAAATCACTCAGATAAGCTCCGGAAAGAGGGGGAATTTTCATGAAGAAGCTAAGCAAGCTCCTGTACTCCAATAAATTTTTTGCGCTTTTGATGCTGCTCATGCAGATTGCCGCATTTATTGCAATATTTATATGGATATCGGATTATTCAAAGGTCCTTATGGGATTTACCACTCTGCTCAGCGCAGTTATGATAATATACGAGGTAAACCGCACAGAGGAAACCACATTTAAAATGACTTGGATAACGCTTATATCCATAATACCTATATTCGGAGTGTTATTTTACTTATTTACACGCACGGGAACTATTTCGTACAGCATAAATGATGACTATAACAAGGCTCAGGAGGTAAATAAAAAGTACCTTACGGAGAATGAGGAGGTCATGAAAAACATAGCGCTCACAGATAAACTCGAAGGGGCTTTTGCGGGATATTTGTCACGCTACGGAGGTTCGCCCGCTTATTCGGATACTGCGGTGCAGTATTACCCTATAGGCGAGAGAATGTACGAGGACATGAAACGTGAGCTTGCGAAAGCGGAAAAATTTATATTTATGGAATTTTTTATTATCAATTCCACAAGCCGTATGTGGCACGAGATACTTGAAATTCTCAAACAGAAGGCAAGGCAGGGAGTTGAGGTGCGCCTTATATATGACGCTATGGGCTGTCTGACAACTCTGCCGAGACATTATAACGAGTTGCTTGAAAGGTACGGGATAAAGTGCCATGTATTTTCGCCTATAGTTCCGCTCATATCCACGCATCAGAATAACCGTGACCATAGAAAAATTATTGTGATTGACGGTGATGTCGCGTTCAGCGGCGGAATAAATCTTGCTGATGAATATATAAATGAAAAGGAGCGCTTCGGTCACTGGAAGGACACAGGCTTTATGCTCCGCGGAGATGCGGTGGCAGGCTTTACGTCCATGTTCCTTGATATGTGGAACGTTTATGAAGAAAATATTGAGGACGGCGGAGAGTATATTACAGCTTCCGAAAAAACTCCTGTGAGCGCAAACGGTTTCGTTATACCATTCGGCGACACGCCGCTTGATGATATGTATATCGGTAAAAGGGCATATATCCATAATCTGGATAACGCTATGGATTATGTATATATAATGACGCCGTATCTTGTTATTGACGACGAGATGTATGAAAGCATGAAGTATGCTGCTCAGCGCGGTGTGGACGTGAAGATAATAATGCCCCATATCCCCGATAAACCGTATGCGTTCTATCTTGCAAGGACGTATTACAAGGAGCTTATAAAGGCGGGTATTGAAATTTATGAATATACTCCCGGCTTTGTTCATGCAAAGATGTCCATAAGCGACGGACACAGAGCTATTGTCGGAACTATAAATCACGATTACAGAAGTTTGTATCTGCATTATGAATGTGCGGCGTATATGCTGGACGTTCCCGCAATTATTGATATTGAAAGGGATTTTAAGGACACTATTGAAAAATCGCAGAAGATTACGCTTGAGGACATCAGGCATTTCAATATTTTCACTCGTCTTATCGGACATATAACGCGCCTTGTAGCGCCGCTTTTGTAAGAAATTAAAAGAAGCATCGGAATGATGCTTCTTTTTGATTGCCTAATACATATTTTTGAGCATATTGCAGTAATCCGGAAAATTCGTTGTAAAGATGTAATTTACTATAAGCACCTCATCAGGTGAATAGTTATCTATTATATTCCGGAAATTTCCTCTGTAAATACGCGGGTCTACCATGACTACCTTGTGATAGCTGTTTATAAGCCATGGCGCGAGTACATTTGAGTATGAATCCTTAAGCACAACGAGTGTTTTGCCGTCGGGAATGTCATCATTTGTCATTTCAACCACAGGGTGGTCGCTTCCGAAGAAGAACAGATAATTCGCCTTTGCCCTGTCATACATTGTTCCGTTATATGACGTAGGATTGCCGTTTTCGTCAGTGTCGTGCATCGAAATATCAAGACGGTTATCGGGGTCAACGTCATACCATTCTATTGTGTCGGGATTTGCGGCAATTTCCGGATTATCCACTCTGTCATAAAGGTATCCCAGTACATTCTGTATTCTGTTTGCTTCAAAATCGTCCTTGTTTACTGCATTTCCGCCGTTTGCGTTCATAAATTCACGGTAGGCATAATACGCGCCCAATGGCGTCCAGTGGTGGTCGGTGCGGAAATATATATATTCGTCACGGTGCGGCGCAAGCGCTCCGTACGCGTCAACTGCCGTAACATTGCCGTCAAGCTTTTCATATATTGAATCAATAGCGGCTTTCTGGCTGTCCTGTAAATTTTTATACATCGGCTCCTGAAATTCAAGTTGTGTCGGGATAATCATGCTGTAAAGACTGATGCTTTCGGGAAGACTTTCGGCATAATGGTTTATCGTGTCGGCATAAAGCTGTTCGTGCTGCGGATTGCGCATGAACATTTCCATTATTGAGTTGTTCACCATAAGAAGCGTCTGCTTCTGTGTTGTTCCCGTGCCTATGTCCTTGTTGGTGGATATGATTTTACCTGTGTCGGGCGTGAAACCCTTTTTATCCTCAAGCTGTTTTGCAAGCTGTGTAAAAAAGGAGCGAAATCCTATGCTGTCACCAATAAAGCTTTCAAAACCCGAGGCAAACTGTCCCGAAAAAACCGTATCGGAATCAAGCGGGGGAACGGTAGACATTACTCTGTTTTCTGCCTCGATGCTTTCCTTGTCCGCCGGAAGTGCAAGCACAACAATAAATGCCGCTATCATAAGCACAAAGGCTATGATTACTGTTCTATTTTTCACGTTGCTCACCTCGCTCTAAAATCTGAAATACAAAAACGGGTTATAGGTTTGTCCCACAAGCAGTATAAAGCATATGCCAAGTCCGATTATTACAAGAAGCGGCTGCGTGATTGCGGCGAATGTGTCCGATTTTTTGCAGAGATGATTATATATAATCGACGGAATGGGAGTTGATGCGATTATACATGCAATCAGCAGCCATAAATTCGTGCAGAATGTGGAAACCGCTGTAAGGTCATACAGTGCGCTGCCGACACCGAATGCGCTTTTCAGGAATACCCACAGAGAATTCATGTCCGTAAAGTAGAACAGTCCCCAGCCCATTATCACGAAAAACATCGTGTAGATGTAGCAGAGAGGGAAAGGAATTTTCTGTAATTTCTGCCGGAACAGTGTTTTTTCGATAAATAAAAGCACACCATAGAACAGTCCCCACAGTACAAAGTTCCAGCTTGCGCCGTGCCATAGTCCCGTCAGCATCCATACTATAAACAAATTAAGAACAGGACGGTACCTGTTTCCGCCGAGAGGAATATATACGTAGTCGCGGAAAAAGCTTGACAGCGATATATGCCATCTGCGCCAGAATTCCGTTATGCTGCGTGAAATATACGGATAACGGAAGTTTTCGCCGAAGCGGAAGCCGAGCATTCTGCCCATGCCTATCGCCATATCGCTGTAGCCTGAAAAATCAAAGTATATCTGAAAGGTGTACATTATAATTCCAAGCCATGATGACGCAACTGTAAGCCTCGTGCTGTCCAGAATCATGGAGGCAACCGAGCCGGCGCTGTTGGCGAGAATAACCTTTTTGCACATTCCCGCGGTAAACCGCTTTATGCCATAGGCAAAATCCTCTGCCGTAACGCGCCTGTCCGAAAGCTGAGATGCCACATCGCTGTATCGTACAATCGGTCCTGCGACAAGCTGCGGAAACATGGAAACATACGCAAGAAAGTTAAGAAATGATTTCTGTACTCTTGTGCGTCCGCGGTACATATCAATTGTGTATGAAAGTGTCTGAAAGGTATAGAATGATATTCCTATCGGAAGTGAAAAATTCGGGTTCGGAATATTTGTATGCAGAATCGAATTTATATTTTCTATAAAAAATCCCGAATATTTGAAAGCTCCGAGCAGTCCGAGGTTTATCACAAGTGACGCGATAAGCGCGGCTGTTGCTGCCGGACGCGCGTAAAACTTATCAATTATGCGCCCGTTTACATAGTCCACAAGCGCGCTGAATATGAGCAGCACAACCCATACAGGTTCGCCCCACGCGTAGAAGAAAAGTGAAACTATAACGAGTATTATGTTTTTATATGTAAGATTTTTTGATAAATTATATGCAATCAGTACCACAGGCAGGAATATGCACATAAACATAAGGCTTGAAAATACCAAAAATAAAACCCTCCTGTATGATAAATCGTCAGATATAACCATTATACCATACAGGAGGGTTAATGTCAAAACCGCTTTATTGACTATTTTTTGAAGATTTCGGCGATTTTTGTCATGGTAGAGCTGATTTTTATGCTCTGCGGACAAACGCTTTCACATTTTCTGCATTTTTTACATTTGTCAGCGCCCTTTGCGAGTGCTGCATATATCTGCCTTGCAGCGTCCATGCCGCGAGATGCTGTGGCGTTGTATGCCTCAAAGGTTTTCGGTATATCAAGTCCGAAAGGACAGGGCATACAGTAGGCGCACTTTGTACACGGCACGAGTGCCATTTTGTCAAATACTTCTTTTGTATGCGCAAGCATGTCAAGGTTTTCCTGCGTGAGCATTCCCACCTCTGCCTTGTCCGCGTATGAGATGTTCGCCTGCACCTGCTCCATTGCGCCCATGCCGCTCAGTATAAGCGATATTTCTTCTCTGTTCCACAAAAAGTCCATTGCCCATTCTACAGGCGTCTTTTCTTCTGAAAGTGTTTGGGCAACCTGCTCTGAAGGATTGGCAAGCTTACCGCCCAGGAGCGGCTCCATTATGATAACATCAAGCCCTTTTTTGTGGGCGTATTCAAGTCCCTCCAAGCCTGCTTGATAATTAAGGTTTATGTAATTGAACTGTATCTGACAGAATTCCCATGCGGGATTTGCGTCAATAATTTTCTTGAACGCTTCAACATCGTCATGGAAGGAAAAGCCTATGTGCCGTATTTTTCCCTCTGCCTTTGCCTTGTTGAGCTTGTCGATAAGATTGAATTTCAGGACTATGTTTTCAAATCTGTCCTTGTCCAGCGCGTGCATAAGATAAAAATCTATGTGGTCTGTCTGAAGTCTTTCGAGCTGTTCTGTGAGAATGCGGTCAAAATCCTCCTCGCATTTTACCTCCCATGTAGGGCATTTTGTGGCAAAATTGATTTTATCACGATACGGCTTTAGCGCTTCACCGATAAAGCTTTCGCTTTTTCCTCCGTGATAAACATATGCGGTGTCAAAATAATTCACACCGTTTTCTGCCGCATGGCGGAGCATTGCCGTTGATTTTTCTATGTCTATATCCTCCGCGTTTTTTGAGGTGGTCGGAAAACGCATACATCCAAAGCCTAAAACGGATACATTTTCACCTGCAAGTGTTCTGTATTTCATTTTACCAATCCTTTCTGAGATAGTCTGTTTATAACAGTATAATTAATTTGAAAATATATTTCAAGACCTTTGAAAAATATTTTTTCGCCATAATCATGCCGGATTTGACAATATTGCAAAAGTTTAGTATAATAATATAATATATATCATAGAAAGCTCTAAAATTTCAGATAATAATAAAAAGGAGAGAAACAATGAAAAAGATACTTTCAGCAGTAATAACTGTAGTTATGATATGTACAATGTGTACGGCAAACACTTTTGCGGCGGAAAGCTGGAGAGAGGCGTTTGTTACAAGATTGATGAAAATAATGTCATCAGACCCGTCTTATAACGAGGTTGTACTTACCGACCTTGACAGAAACGGTATTCCGGAGGCATTTGTAATGCGTGACGGACTTGACGGAGGTATAAGCGCCGGCTTTACCATGAACGGAAACACTATTTCAAACATAGAAGTGCCGGGCAATATCATAGGCAGATGCCTTACGGATATAACGGTTTATGACAAGGAAGGCAGATATATCTTTGTCGGACGTGAAGTGCCGCGATATTCGTCTGTTATAAATTACTACAAGCTTATGTTTGACGGTCAGACATTGAGCACGGAAAGAATACTTAAAGAATATGTGAGCGCATACCCGACAATTCCGTATGTGGATATGTACGGCAACGATTTCCTTACAAACGGTTATCCGAACAGAACAAAGATAAAGAATTTCGTGGACGGCTACGAAGGTATAAACACGCTTACCGCCACAAACTCCAATGCAAGGCTTCTTGTTGACGGCGAAGATGTGGAGGTTTCGGGATATACCGTAAACGACTCAAATTATTATAAAATCCGTGATATAGCTATGGTTCTGCGCACATCCGCCGCAAGATTTGACGTTGCGTGGGATGAGAGCCTCAGCGCCATAACTATTTCAAAGGGTGTGAAATATACCATAGTAGGCGGAGAATTAAGCGAGGATAAAGGTGCGGCGCTCAACGTAGAGCAGAACAGCGCTCCTGTTTATGTTGACGGTGAGGAAAAGGAAGTCCTTTCATATAATATAAACGGAAACACCTATTTCAAAATCCGTGACATAGGAGATATGGTCGGCTTTGCGGTTGACTGGGACGGCGACGCGCAGGCTGTTATTATAAGAACGGAATAAAATGTATAATATAAGAAAAAAATTATGGATTGTCATGCTGCTGCTTTTTGCGGTGTCCGCAGTCCTGCTTAAAATATCGCCTGATAATACGGATTCTGTTACGGCATCTACCACAGGCGCAGCAATAGAGCCGACAGACGCTGCATCGACGCTTTTCGGAGAAGACGGAGAAAAGTATGTCGCGCACAGAGGCTATTCCAATTATGCGCCCGAAAACAGTATCAGCGCATTTGAGCTGGCGGGCAGAATGGGGTTCTGGGGCATTGAAACGGATATTTCCGAAACGAGTGACGGTCAGTTCGTATGTATGCACGATGAAGATATCGACAGGACAACGGACGGTTCGGGTTTGGTAGGGGATTATACCCTTGAGCAGCTTGACGCGTTCAGAATTGACAAGGGAAATTATCTGAAAACCACAGAAAATCTGAAAATACCGACACTTAAAGAATATCTTGATATATGCGTGAAATATAACTGCGTAGCAGTGGTGGAAATCAAAACAATCCAAAATTATGAGTCGTTTCTGAATACAATTATGAACAGCGGCATTGCAGACAGGTGCATTATCACAGGTGAACTTGAGGCAATGAAGACTATACGCACCCTTAACACTTCAATTCCTGTTATGACAATCGGCTATACTCCCGCGCCGTATACGGACAATCTTGCGCATATCGCGGAAATACCATTTAACAGAGGTATTTTGTATAATTATCCGCAGGTAGGCAAGACCGAAATTGATATACTGCATCAGCAGGGTATTTATTGCGGAGTGTGGTCTGTGGATAATACGGATACTGCTCGTCAGTATGTGGATTATGGTGCAGATTTCATCGTCACAAACGAAATTCCCGCAAGACTTGACCATATGGTAAATGAAAATGAATAATACAAAAAAAGCAGTGATTTAGTAATGAAATCACTGTTTTTTTGCTTTACAATAACTATGTGGTATGGTATAATTTTAACATTGAGAAAAAAAGTAAAGGAGAGAGACAAATATGGGAAAAACAAAAGGCGGCTTCACACTTCCGGGTGAGAGCGGATATGAGGAGCTAACACTTCAGATGGCGGATAAATGGGGCGCTGACGTTATCAGAGATTCAGACGGTACAGAGCTTTCGCCTGAAATCATCAACGCGGGCTACGGAATTTATTCGACTATCTGTATAATCCGTGACCACAACGAGTGGGCAAAGAAGAATACTGACAAGCTTCAGCAGACCTTCCTTATGACAAATCCTGTTGTTGCAGACTGTGACAGC
>CAMCPC010000016.1 GCA_945876665.1 uncultured Oscillospiraceae bacterium | reverse complement strand
TGAAAGTATGCAGGCGGAGGAGGTCTTAAAGTCCGCTTGTATCATGTTCGCAACCATTCCTATCGTAATCGTTTACCCGTTCATACAGAAGTATTTTGTTAAGGGTGTTATGATAGGTGCGGTTAAGGAGTAACCAAATAAAACATATAAATATAAGAAAGAGGGGATTTTTCAAATGAAACTGAAAAAAGTATTATGTGCTGCGCTAAGCACAGTCATGGCGGCATCGTTGCTTGCGTCCTGCGGAGGCGGCGGTTCAAAGGTGGATAAGGCGGAGCTTACAGGCCCGAAGCCTTATGATGAGCAGATTGAGCTGAAAATTCCTGTGTATGACAGAGGTATGCAGGGACAGGCAGACGTTGACAACAACTACTGGACAAATTATGTTCAGGAAAACTTCGGCGACAAGTACAACATCAAGATGACATTTGTGCCGATTACGCGTAAGGAGGATGTAACGGTATTCAATGAGCTGCTTGCGGCAGGTGAACAGCCGGATATACTTTTCAGCTATGACTATCCGACGGTTATGTCATACTTTTCGCGCGGTGCGTTTCAGCCGATTGACGAGGATATTTTAAAGCTGTACGCGCCGACATTCTACGAGAATACAAAGGATTTGGAGCAATACGCAATGGCTGACGGTGAACGTTATTTCTTGACAGCTACGCGTCCTGTGGCATATAACTGGGTTAACATTGTAAGAACAGACTGGCTTGAGAAGGCAGGACTTTCAATGCCTCAGAGCCGTGAGGAATATGTGGAAATGCTTAAGAAGTTCAAGGAAATGAAGCTTGGCGGCGAGGGCACAATTCCTCAGACACAGTCACTTTATAACGCATATTTCGGAAACTATGCTTCAAGACCGTATCCGCTTTCAGAGGAAGACAATGCAATGTATTCCGATATAACAGTTGCTTCACTTACATGGGAGCCGACAAAGAAGGAATTGCAGTATCTGAATTCGTTGTATAATGAGGGTCTTATCAGTCCGGAATGGATGCTTGATAAGGACGGCTCACAGATGCGCTCAGACTTTATCGCAGGTAAAGCCGGTGTTTATGGTTTCTATCTTTCACAGACACCTCCTGTATTGCAGTCACTTGTGGAAAACTGCCCTGATGCAAAGGTAGCAGTTCTTCCTCCTTATACAGCAACAGGTAAGGACAGTGACATGGCAGGCAGAGCAGAATGGCCGTTTGGTATGGTTGCAGGTATCAGCGAAAAGTGCGAGCATCCGGAAGCTGTTCTGATGTATTATGAGTGGCTGAGTCAGCCGGAAAATCTGTTTGTAATGCAGAATGGTATTGAGAATGTTACATACACAATAAAGGACGATATTCCTGTTCTTGTTGATGATTATAAGGGTACAGAAAGACTTAACTATAACTCAAACAAGGATATGTGGTGTCTTGTAACAGAGGGAAAGGATTATGGCAGCGAGGAGAAGAACCTTGAAGCGCAGAAGAAGACATATGCTCCGGAAGGCTTTGAAGATTTGATTCAGCAGTCATATGACTACTATCAGCAGACAAAGGACTATAAATATACCGACTTCCTGTTTGACAAGTCAATTGAATCACTTTCACAGTACGGCGAAACACTTAAGAGTAAGTGGGAGGTAATTCAGGTTGACCTTATCACATGTAAGCCGGAGGAATTTGACGCTAAGTATGAGGCTGCGTGCGAGGAATATCTTGCTGCCGGTTATCAGGCAGTGCTTGATGAAAAGGCTGAGGTTTACGCGGCTATGAAATAAATGAGAAATGGCGCTTGTCCTATGGGCAGGCGCTGTTTTTACGCAGAAATTCCGAAAACTTGACATAAATGCGTTTATATAATATAATAAAGTTATTATGGAGGTGCGGAAATTGAAAAAAATAATTGCCTTGATGGCATTTTGCATAATAATGGCTGCCGGAGCAGTATCGGCGAGCGCAGCGGCAAATGTTGCGGCGTTGATGTATCACAGTGTCACAACTGATTCCACACGCTGGGGAGATTACACAGTATCACCCGAACAGCTTGACGCTGACATTCAGTATTTTCAAAGCTGCGGATACATAACCATGACTGCGACAGAGCTTGCTACGGCGAATATGGCAGATATAGACGGCAGGAAAATACTTCTGCTTACGTTTGACGACGGATACGCAAACTTCTATACGGACATTTTTCCTGTACTGAAAAAGAATAACGCAAAAGCGACAATGTATCTTATCGGTTCATATATAAACCGTTACGGTTATTTGAATGAGGACGAAACGTATGAGATGGCGCACAGCGGACTTGTGGAAATAGGCAACCATACCGATTCAATCCACCATACGCCTGTGGATTTGCTGCACGGCATATACAATGACCCGACAGCATTCCATGATGTCATTGAGGATGTAAGGCGCAATGGCGAGCTTTTGAAAGAAATTACGGGTATTGAGATAACGAGTATTTCGTGGCCCTATGGATATTACACGGATGCACTGGACAGTGCGGTTAAAAATCAGCTTGGATATAAGATTTCTTTCAGCACAAATTACGGTGTGAATAAATTCAACGGCGATACGTCAGCTCCGCTCAATCGTATGAACAGGGAATATTCGGCAGACACACAGTGGGTGTTTGACAGAGCGAACGGACGATTTTGATTAAAACAACACGGCGGCACAGTAGAGTGCCGCTGTTTCTATACAGGGGTATATTATGCAAAAAATAGTTGTTAAGGAATTTGATGTAAAAATAAATAAGGACAACGTCATGAAAACTCTTGGCTGTTTTGAGGGGAACAGTGTGTATGATACGGTTTCGGGGTATTTTGACGATATGGAGCAAATATTTTCGGATTTAGTGTCCCCGATTGCGGTGATTTGTATTGAGGATATGACCGCGTATTGTCTGCTTACAGTAGGCGGAAAAATAAGCGATTATTCAAAGTCGCTTTTTGACAGCGGAGAGGGCATGAAGGGCATACTTGCCGATACAATGGCGGACGAATATCTTTTTGCAATGGACAATGTTGTGGCTGATAGAATAAAGCTTGAGGGTGCGCTTGGCGGATTCGGAGTTAAAGCAAGACTTGACGCGCCGAAGGATTTTCCGCTGTCTGAACAAAAGGTCATACTTGAAAAAACAGGAGTTAAGGACGTGAACTTAACAAGTGCTTTTATGTTTGAACCTGTGAAAACATTTGGGTATATGCTTGAGCTGACAAAGGATGAAACGGTGTTCAATGCGCAGCATGACTGCGCAAAATGCTCCAATTTTGACTGTCCGAGAAGAAGCACAATAAAAGGCGGAAAATTTGAGGTGTTATCGGGATATGAATATACACCGCGTCTGAAAAAAGGCGACAGCGCGGTATGTATCGACATTGGCACGACAACGGTTGCGTTTGAGCTTGTGACACATCAGGGGACACTAAAAACCTATAAGACGATAA
The DNA here is from genome assembly GCA_945876665.1 of uncultured Oscillospiraceae bacterium. Lineage (GTDB taxonomy): Bacteria > Bacillota > Clostridia > UBA1381 > UBA1381 > Hominilimicola. The sequence goes on along the minus strand of CAMCPC010000016.1, from coordinate 8,293 downwards.
ATCCGCAAAGACGTTTCGGGCTTGATGTTCTGTCGCGTATTGAGGCGTCGAACAGGGGCAGAGGTGACGAGCTTGCGTCAGTAATACGCTATACGCTTATAAACGGCTACAGCGAAGTCACAAAGGGATATGGGGACACTAAAAAAATAGTGATTGCAGGCAATACAACAATGGTACATTTGCTTATGAACTATTCATGTGCGTCACTTGGTGAATATCCCTTTAAATCAGAGCATTTAGGGACATTAAAAACCACCTTTAACAAGGTAACAAACAGCAATATTGCACCTGTTGAAACGGTCATATACGGCGGTATATCTGCGTTTGTGGGCGGTGATATTGTGAGTGGACTGTATATGTGTAATTTTGATAAGTCGGATAAGGTGAATATGTTTATTGACCTTGGGACTAACGGTGAGATGGCAATAGGGGACACTAAAAAAATCCTCGTGACCTCAACAGCCGCAGGCCCTGCATTTGAGGGCGGACGTATTTCATGCGGTGTAGGAAGTGTTGACGGAGCAATATGCGGTGTTGATTTGGAAAAAGGGACACTAAAAACTATAAATGATAAACCTCCTGTTGGTTTGTGCGGAACGGGAATTATTGAGCTTGTTTCCGAGCTTATGGACAAGGGCATTATTGATAACACTGGACTTCTGAACGATGATTATTTTGTAAGCGGATATAAGGTCACTGAAGACGTGATTTTTACTCAGAATGATATTCGTCAGGTGCAGATGGCAAAAGCCGCCGTAAGGGCAGGAATTGAAACACTGATGAAAAATTACGGCGCAGAGTTTGATGATATTGACACGGTGTATCTTGCGGGGGGCTTTGGCTACGGACTTTCCATTGAAAAAGCGTGCAATATGGGAATACTGCCGAAAGAATTTATCGGTAAAACAAAGGTTATCGGCAACAGCTCCCTCGGCGGCTGCGTGAAGTATTGCTCATGCGATGACGGTGATGTACGGATTGAGCATATAAAGGAAATTTCGTCAGAAATTTCCCTCGGCAACAGTGAGGACTTTAACAGGCTGTATATTGAATATATGAATTTCTGATATTATAATAAGAAAAAGCCGTCATAAGGCGGCTTTTTCTGTATGTGTTATTTCAATGTATCAGCTTTATACGCTTCTGTATATTCTTCAATTACCTGCTGACCTCCCACGTCAAGCCAGCGCTGTCTCTGAGCCTTCCATTCATCTTCGTTAATCTGACCAACGATAAATTTTGTATCAGCTTCATCCATAATTGCATCAAGCTGAGGTCCTTTATTTGCATACATTACAGATATATACGGAGCTGTCGGATCGAATACAGCATAATTTTCATTATCCTTATAAACGTGATCAACCTTTTCAGCGATATCTTCAGCAATATCTGATGTATATCTAAGCTTGCGCTCCGCAGGAACAATACCTGTGGCAAGCTGATTTAAATCTGCATATTCTTTGACGAAATTGTAGTCCTCCGACTTAACAACATAACCGTCTGAATCAAGCTCGTAATTTCTACCCTCAATGCCGTAATTCATAAGATTAAGCGCGGTTTGATCGCACATTTTGTCCATTACTCCAAGAATATAATCAAGGTCTTCTTCAGTTGCAATAGTTGATTTAGGGAAGACATAATATCCGTCATAGCCCTGTGTGGGGAGTGTTCTTGGCAAGGAATTGCTATCCTTTGTCACGTAACCAAACACATCGACAATGGCATCCGGATCTAAATATTGTATATTTTGGGAAATCCTTCTTGCTCTGTCCGCAACATCAATGATAACGCCTGCCTGACCCGTAAGGAACTGCTCATTCCATTTATCCGATGGATATACAGCCATATCGGCATTGATAAGACCCTCATCATAGCATTTCTTCATAAACTTTAGCGCATCAAGATATTCATCAAACATGAAATCAGGGGCGATATTGCCGTTTTCGTCTATGCCGTAATTGTTTGGTGCTCCCATCCATACTGCGATATTTCTAAGCGGTCCGTCAAGGTAATGTGTAACAATCATGCCGTATGTATCATTTATACCGTTGCCGTCGGGGTCCTGTTCCGTGAAAGCTTTAAGTACATTATAGAAATCATCAATAGTCTGCGGTATTGCAAGACCGAGGTTATCAAGCCAATCCTTTCTGATTGAAACTCCTGCTCTGCCTAAAGTTCTTGCACGGTATAAGCCATAAACTCTGCCGTCAATGGAGATATTATGATTTACCATTGGATTTGTCTGAGCAAGATTAGGGAATTTCGATGCATCTTTGAGTTTGTCGGTAATATCCCAGAATGCACCATTTCGAGTAGCTTGTATAACTCTTGAGGTTCTTGTTCCCACAAGCATTACATGCGGATATTCACCTGAACCCATTGTGGCTGTCACCTTTTCGTTATAATTTGTGGCAGGTATCCATGAAATGTCAAGTGGTGAGCCAACATAATTTTCAAGCTCCTGCATAACAGGGCTATCTGAGTTTGCTGATTCAGCATTGAAAGCCTTTGTCATGATATTAATCGGATCTCCTTGCTTAAACACGGACGCTGAGGAATATACAGGCAGGTCGGGAATATCCTTTTGAACAATAACTGTTTTTGTTGAAGCGTCCCAGTTAACAATACTATTCATACCCTCTGCCACAGCTCTTATGGGAACAACTGTTGAAGAACCCACAATTTTTGCTGGAACTTCGAGCTTTACTGTATTATAGTTCACCAACATTATGTCATATCCAATAGGCAAGGAAATTAAAGTATTGCTTGTATAATTGTAGGCATAAACAGTATTTGTGTCGCTGTCCCAGTGAACTTCCGCGCCAAGCGCTTCAAAAATTTCACGCATAGGCACAAGTGTATGGTCGTTTTCTATGAATGGATTAAGTTCTTCGAAGTATACGCGTTCATCATTCACAAGAACTTTTATCACATCATCTGCGGTTACGCATGTCACAAGTGTCGCTGAGATGGATAATGCCAGTAAAAAAGAAATAATTTTTTTCATATTTATCCCTCCTTGTATGATATAATCAAATTATATCATGTAATATGGAAAAAGTCCATACAAAAAAGGTATCGCGTGAGCGATACCTTTTAATTTATGTATATGCAAATTAGCAAACACCCTGAGCCATCATAGCGTCAGCAACCTTCAAGAAGCCGGCGATGTTAGCGCCTGCAACAAGGTTTGTCTTGCCGCCGATTTCGCAGCCATATTCCTTAGCAGCTGCAACAGAGTTCTTGTAAATTGTAACCATGATGCCGTGAAGCTTTTCGTCAACCTCTTCGAATGTCCATGACAATCTCTGTGAGTTCTGGCTCATTTCAAGAGCTGATGTAGCAACACCGCCTGCGTTTGAAGCCTTACCCGGTGCGAAGTATACGCCGTTCTCCTGTAGGTACTGTGTAGCCTCAAGAGTTGTAGGCATGTTAGCGCCCTCTGCAACTACGATACAGCCGTTAGCAACAAGTGCCTTAGCATCATCGATAAGAAGCTCGTTCTGTGTAGCACATGGAAGAGCAACGTCAACCTTAACTGCCTGCCATAGACCTGCACCCTCAACGTACTTAGCGTTTGGTCTGTAGTTAAGATAATCCTTAATTCTGCCTCTCTTAACTTCCTTGATTTCCTTAACTGCTGCAAGGTCGATACCTTCCTCGTCGATAACGTAACCGTTTGAGTCAGAAACTGTGATTACCTTACCGCCAAGCTGCTGAACCTTCTGAGTAGCGTAAATAGCAACGTTACCTGCACCTGAAACAGCAACTGTCTTGCCATTGAAGTCTGTGCCAAGATCCTTAAGCATTTCCTGAGCGTAGTATACAAGACCGTAGCCTGTAGCCTCTGTTCTTGTAAGAGAACCGCCCCATGTAAGACCTTTACCTGTAAGAACGCCCTCGTAAACGTCCTTAATTCTCTTGTACTGACCGAACATATAACCGATTTCTCTTGCGCCTGTACCGATGTCACCGGCAGGAACGTCTGTGTCAGCGCCGATATGTCTGTAAAGCTCTGTCATGAAGCTCTGGCAGAAACGCATAACTTCGTTATCTGATTTGCCCTTAGGGTCGAAATCACTGCCGCCCTTACCGCCGCCGATAGGAAGTGTTGTAAGTGAATTCTTGAAAATCTGTTCAAAACCAAGGAATTTGATGATGCCAAGGTTTACTGAAGGATGAAGTCTAAGACCACCCTTGTATGGGCCGATTGCAGAGTTGAACTGTACTCTGAAGCCTCTGTTAACCTGTACCTTGCCGTTGTCGTCAACCCAAGGAACACGGAACATAATCTGTCTTTCCGGCTCTACTATTCTCTCCAGCAAAGCAGCCTGCTCATATTCGGGATGCTTGTCGAATACAGGTTCAAGTGATGTAAGAACCTCTGTGGCAGCCTGGATAAATTCAGGCTCGTTTGCGTTTTTCTCTTTTAACTTTGCAAGTACGTCTTGTGCGTATGACATAGTTAAAAACCTCCTCTAAATATTAAATTTGTTCTTCCAGAGCGTGAATTATGTAAGCAATGAAACACTCTGTTATGCGATACTAACATATATTTTATCATTGTTTTTTTCATTATGCAATAAAAAATTTGAAAAAATTTGAAAAAAATTAAGCAATAATCTGCATTTGGCTTGTTTATGCCGTTGTTAGCTATGGATAACATTTTGCGGAAAAATCACGGAATATCTGTCGTGTATGATTTTGTGTAAAAAAAGTATCAATATCCATATGAATACTGATACTTTTCATTGGTCGGAGTGACAGGACTTGAACCTGCGGCCCCTTGACCCCCAGTCAAGTGCGCTACCACCTGCGCTACACCCCGATATATTAAAATGTTTACAAAAGCACAGCGGAAATACCGTTGTGCTTTTGAAGTGGTCGGGATGACAGGATTTGAACCTGCGGCCCCTACGTCCCGAACGTAGTGCTCTACCAAACTGAGCCACATCCCGATGTGTGATTAACTCAAACAACTATAACATTATAGCATAAAAGAAGAATAAAGTCAATAAGAAATTTTGAAATTTTATGCAAACTCTGTGATATATATGAGCTATACAGGGAGTTTACCGATTAATATCGAATTATAAAAACAAATCAAGGCGTTCGGATAATGAACGCCTTGAAATAAAGTATACTCACATGGTATCAACCATTAACATTATAATGTGCATTTATAAGGTTTATTGCCTTGAATAATTTGTGCATGTATACGAAAGGACCTACAACGATTAAGGAACCAAGTACACCCCAAAGCCAAAACGATGAAGCATCAAACGAATATGCAATTCCACGTCTTGAAAGTTCGTTGCCGATTCTTGCTGAGATCTTATGATACCATACGATTGAAGCGATTCCCAAAGTTATAGGTGATACAATAAAGAACAACAAACAAAAATGCATCGTACGCTTCCCGTCATATCTGCCGGCAGTAATATTTATATCTGTAGAAACAGATGACATAACTACTAAGCCGTATATGCCGAAGGTTATCAATGATAACAAGATGTATTTTAACAATCCTTTGTTTGTCTTCAACTGTGAAACAGGTGCGTTTGAAGGCTGATAAGCCGGTGTTTGCACATTTGTATCCATATTAAAAATCTCCTTTTTTATTAAATAAGCTTTTCGGGATCAACGACATAAGAACCCATAGCAATTTTAATTAAATCGATAAGAGCAAGGATTCCGCCGATTCCGCAACATAAAGACATTATAATTTTAAATACACCTTTTTTTGTTTCGCCCATCATAAAGTTATGAATACCCAAACCGCCAAGGAATAAGCAAATTAAAATCATTACAACTTTATCTTGTCCGTTTAAATCGCCCTTTGAACCGCTTTTCTTAATAGCGACTCCGCAATTCATACATACATCTGCATTTGCGGGAACAGTGCTGCCGCAGTTAGCGCAGTAAGAAGAACCGTCTCCTACTTTCACTCCGCACTTGGTGCAGATTGCTTGGTTGTCGTTCATGGCTTCGCCACAATTTTTACAATACATAATACCATCTCCTTTTTTATTGATAATAATATGTTAACAAAAAATTCATATTTTGTCAATGATTTTTTTGTCGAAAAAGACAATAAATGCGCGATTGTGTTCACATTAACCAATTTATGATGAAACAAATTAGTATATATAAACATATAACGATGTCTATCATCTTATTACACAATGAGCTTGAAAGGTAATAAAAAAGAGCACGATGACAGTAAAATCATCACGCTCGGTGGCGGAGAAGGTGGGATTCGAACCCACGTGTCCGTTAAGACAAACGCATTTCGAGTGCGCCCCGTTATGACCGCTTCGATACTTCTCCGAATAGTGCTTAATCATTCTACCACAGACTAAAGGAAAAGTCAAGACAAACAGAATTAAAATTGACATGAAATGGTGAATGTGATATAATAATTACAAGATATTTTTGTGGGGAAATAAGCAATCAGACAAGGTTGTGAGCTTATGAAAAAGTACATATTGCTTTTTATCGGCATGCTGATGTGCATTGCGTGGAGCGGTTTATGCGTATATGCGGAAAATGTGGATGCTGATTTTGATGACGCTACAATTATCGTGGTTATGAAGCCCAGATCGGAGCAGATGATAAGCACGTTTTCTTTTGATGATCCTTTTGAGGGATTGGGCATCAAGAGTGTGGAAAATCTTAATGTTTCGCCCTCGGGAGAAATTTCTCTTTTCAGTATGGAATACGAAGAACAGGTTTTAAAGCTTACGCTTGAAGAAGCCGGCAGAGAAAATGTGCTTGAAACAATAGATAAGCTGAATGAATTATCCGGAGTAGAGTTTGCCGAGCCGAATTATATTTACAGGATTTCAGCCACGCCCAACGATGTATATTACAAATACGGTTATCAGTACGGACTTGATAAAATAAGTGCTCCCTCTGTATGGGACATGGACATAAACTGTGAAAATGTAGTTGTAGCGGTTATTGATTCGGGTACTATGATGAATCATCCCGATCTGACAGCCAATATCTGGACAAATCCCGGTGAGATAGCAGGTGATGGCATTGACAATGACGATAACGGCTATATTGACGATGTGCACGGCTGGGATTTCTACAACGATGACAATGACCCGTCAGACGAGAACGGACACGGCACGCATGTTTCGGGAATTGTGAGCGCGTCGACAAACAACAGTATAGGAGTAGCATCGCTGGCGCGCAACGCAAAAATTGTTCCGCTGAAGGTGTTTGGAGCTGACGGTAAAACGAACAGTGAATATATATATAAGGCTGTACTGTATGTTCAGAAAATGGGATTTACCATTGTCAATAACAGCTATGGCGGAACGGGAAAGTCAGTTAATATGCTGAATGCTATAAAAAGCTGCCCGAATTCTTTGTTTATAGCGGCAGCAGGCAACGAAACGACCAATAACGATCTGCTACCAAGTTATCCTGCTTCATATGACAGCAGCAATGTGATTGCAATAGCATCTACAGATGAAAATGATGCTTTATCGACTTTTTCGAATTACGGCGTAAAAAACGTTGATATTGCAGCACCGGGAACTGCTATTGGAAGTACATGTATTGATTTTACTAAAAATTCCGCTGCTTATGGTAATATGAGCGGTACATCGCAGGCATGCCCTATGGTAACAAGTGCTGTGGCAGTTATGAAAGCGGTATATCCGGACATGACACCTGCGGAAATCATAAGCAAGATAGAGAGCAGCGCGGATGTTGTTGACGGTCTTAGCGGAAAGGTTAAGACAAGCGCGCGGCTTAATGCCTATGAGGCACTTCTGATACACGCCGAAAGTGTCAGCCTTTTGTCATCGGCGACGATAAACAAAGGTGATACGCTTACTCTTACAGCGTCGGTTTCACCGTCAAACACGACTGATGATAGCTCATGGACATCAAGTGATACAAACGTTGCGAATGTAGATAATAATGGTACAGTGACTGCTGAGGGATACGGCACATCAACGATTACGGTTACTTATGGAAACGTGAGTGCATCATGTATTGTAACAGTACCAAGTCCGACACCAAGTCCGAGTCCAACACCAAGTCCGAGCCCGACTCCGACTCCAAGACCAACACCGACACCAAGTCCAACACCGAGTCCGAGTCCGAGCCCGACACCGACACCGAGTCCGAGTCCAACACCGAGTCCGACACCGAGTCCGACACCAAGTCCGAGTCCGACACCAAGTCCGATACCGAGCCCGACACCGAGCCCGAGCCCGACTCCGACTCCAATACCGACACCAAGTCCGACACCAAGTCCGACACCAAGTCCGAC
>CAMCPC010000015.1 GCA_945876665.1 uncultured Oscillospiraceae bacterium | reverse complement strand
AGGAACGGCAAAATTTTTTACACTTCTATTACTTCTTTATCGCACATTAGCAAATTGCGTGGGTATATATGTTCAAAGTTGTACTCTTGTTTGCGTGTCCGAGCCTCTTTGATACCGTAGCAATGTCAACACCTCCGGCAATAAGCAGAGTTGCCGAAACATGCCGTAGGGTATGAATATGCGCATCAGGAAGATTATGACGCTTTATAAATCCCTTGAACCATGACGAAATGGTATCGGGATTTATAACTCCCCCTGTTTCATTCGTAAACACTTTGCCGCTGTTGTGCCATTGGTCGCCCATCAAAAGCCGGGTGCGTGATTGCTCCGCCCTGTATTCCTTTAATAATTCTATCATGTCATTCGGCAGCCGTATGGCTCTGTTGGATTGCTTTGTTTTGGTGGTATCTTCGTATATCCCCTTGTCAGGCAGATACTGAACTGCCTTTGTTACATGCAGTATGCCCAACTTAAAATCAATATCTGTCCAGTCAAGTCCGCATAGTTCGTTCTTTGTGCTAACAAGAGTGAAGTCGTTGTAAAGTACGCTCTGCCCGAAACCGAAACACATGTATTCGCTTCAAAATATAAGCTGTACTTACCGACTGAGGAATATCCGCTGAAAGAGCTGCGGCATTATCTCTTTATTTTAAATACGCATCAAATTGTTTCCCCATTGCCTTCATATCGGTCGCCCACGATTTTAACGAAGAATTCTGACTGTCTATAAATTCCTGGAATAGACTATCAATATAATCCTCTGTTGTTTGATAAATAAATGCATCCGTTAATGTATAAGCTTCTGGTATTATGCCTGATTTACTTATAATAGTTTCTTTCGCTTTATTCCATGCCAAAGTACCGGCGACTTTACTAAGATTTGAAATGATATTGCCTGAAATATCTTTTGTAAAATACTCTATTCCCATTTTTAAGCTTCGGTTATTCATCATAATCTCTTTATACATTATAAGATATTCTCTATACTGAGTATCTGTCATTTTACTTCCTATGGAATAATGATAACGGCTCAGTTCGGTTATAAGGCGGATATTATCATCATAAGCACTGTTACAAATTGCTCTCACAATTTCATCCTGCGATTTTGGCGAGGCAATATTGGTAAGTACTTCACTTGTCATTCCGATCACTTTTCCGTTGATATAATCAATACCTGCATCAATATCACCTGACATTGTACGAGCAACCGCAACGAGTCCGTTTACCAGAGTGTTTGTTATATCAAGCGTCAAATCATTGTTGCTATTTGCCAGATCACATTCTATAATTGACTGCATTGAGTTTAAGTTTACTTCGTTCAGCCTTTTTATTTCCTCCATAAAGCCCTGATTTTCAAGCAGTTTGTATAACTCCTTACCCATTTTAGCTGCATTCGATTTATTGTTTAGCGTCGTTGTAAGATCCTTTGCGGTGGTTATGGCATATGACGCAAGGTCACCTATAACTATAGTATTAAAGCCTCTGCCCGGCAGCCAATTTACAGTATAGCCGAATGCTTCTGCTGCATATCTTATGGGTATATATGTAATGTTACGAAAATCATCTATATAGGTTTCCACATCCATTTCTTTTTCTATTCCATTTACATAATACTTATCTGAACCGATCTTAAAGGTGAGCCGTATATCATCCAATTCAGCAATAGCCTCTCCTTTATCTCCGTTCCAATAAACATCCGCGCCCATAAGTTCGAGACATTGCCTCAATGGATACATTGTTCTGCCGTTCCTTTCCTGAACCGCCTCTGTCAGTTCAAGTAACGATCCGTTAAAAAAAATTTTTAGAGTTATATTTTTATTTGTATCATACCCAGATAACCAAGAAGAATTGTCATCATAATAATCACTCGTGTCGCACACATATTGATATGCCTGATCGTCCTCTCTGGGCACTATAGGCGGTGACCACCACCACCATGTTCCCTTTGGTATATTTCCTTCTCCGCTTACTAAACTCTCTAATTTATTCGGCGAATCAGATTTGAATATAAAATCCTGATATGTACTCTCAATTATGCTCTTTTTTTCATTATAGTGCTTGAAATTTAAATGTATTGTATTATTTGGTGCATACAATACCTGCACTTTATCTCCTTTGCTCACTTTTTCTTCAACATATCTCTTATATATGTCTTCTCCATTTTCGAAGGTTAGAAGAAATTCAGGTTTTACCTCCATGCGGTGTATGCCCCAATATTCTCCCTCGGCGCACGGTATATACATAGGAACATCAACAGATTTGCTTTCTCCGTTACTGTACTCATATTTATCTGTTATCGCTTTTCCGTTGTAGCTATATATGTCGTTGTATTTATTAAAGTTCGGCGTATTTGATACTGCATAAACCGGTTTATAATATGCGTTATTATCCTTTACCGAAAAACCGTAGTGATAGTTGATATAACTACCGTCAGAAATCATTTCGACTGCTTTTTTGTCTCCCTCTGTAACAATGCCAAAAGATATTTTTCCTGTTTCCTTATCTTTAAATATATTTTTCAAGCTATAAGGTTTCTCTCCAAAATCGAAGAAATCACAGTTCAGCTTACTGCTTCGTTTTGGTTTATAAAATGCAAAAGCCTCCTCATCTCCGTCATTATCATAATCTTCAAGAAATACATATACACTGTCTGATTTGAGCTTTGAGTATATAAATTCATTATATTCATCATTGTCGGTATATTGAGGAATTTTTTTAGGAGGCGTAGTTATATATATGTCCCAAATTCCGTCATATCCATAATATTGTGTCTTATAACCAAAACAACTGCATACTTTACTCAGAGATGCCATTACGGTATCACCTTTTCTATATGCGGCAATATCCCAGTCCATACTGAACTTTCCGTATGGATTGTTCTTAAATGTACATACATACTTTTTATCAAGCAAGTCAAAGGTCATAACTTTATCGTCTTTTTCGATAGAATAACTGCCATCCTTATTTTCTTTATATGTCAAACCGAGAATTTGAGCTAATATCTTTATATCTGCCGTCGTGCCCGTAGAAAAGATTTCTGCATCTATATCAAGGTGTTTACCGTCAAGATATATTCCGTTAATGATTTGAAAGTTACTTTTTATGCTTACTGTTTGGCTAACTTCGTCCCATGATACATCAGCGTCAAATGCTTCTGCTATTACCCTTACCGGTACATATGTTGTGTTATTTATAAGCTGTGCCGATACATCAAGTTCCTTAGCAGTACCATTTACATACAAATTTCCTTCACCTATAGTAAGTTTGATTGTAATACCGTTATATACAGCTGTTACTGTCTGTGATGTTCCATCCCACGAAACAATTGCTTCCATAGCTTCAAATATTGCTCGCATGGGTACAAGTGTACGACCACTAATAATACGCGGAGGATTATCAAAGGAAAGCTCTTTCTTGTTCAATACAACTTTAATATTGTCTGAACTTGATTGATAGTTGTATCTGACCCCGTCTATAATCGCATATCCATCATATAATTTACAATCCCATTCTGTAGAGTAAACAGAAGGTACTTCTACACGTATATCCATGCCATCCGTCGCAAAACTTATAATTTCAAAATGCTCCATATCAGAACAATGACCTACATATATCCTATCATTGAAAATAGTAAATGGTTCATCACTCATAGCAAACTGCATATCAACACCATTTGTAATTTTCTGTATATTCTCTCCATTAAGATCAAAGCAATATAGGTTCCTATCCCAACTTCCGCTTGAAATTCCGCTAAATGCAAACAGTTTGTCTCCTATACGCCGCAATCCATATCCGCGGTAAAGTAGGGTTTTATCAGTTCGTGTCGCTGAGTTATATACATTAAGTGCGTATATTCCATCATGCTGATCAATACCGTTCTCATCCATAAAAGGACCGTCGTAGAATATGTAATCTCCAATTATCATTTCAGCTTCATATTCGCCTGTTTCCCAGGGGGTGACATCATTAAAAGTGTCCGTTTTATCACCAAACCAGTAATTCATGTCGCTAAGTGATTGTCCGATTTCTTCCAGATATTTACCGGAAAACTCTGTCCACCTAATGTCTATTCTTCCACCATGTCTTGACAAAGAATTAAAACGATTATTAAATTCTGATTCATCAACTTGCTCATTGTTTACATAATAGTTCATATAATAAGATCCACCGGGCTCAATCTCGCAGTATTCCGATACAAAAACATCTTTTAAATTCGTCCACACTCCATCGTTATATTCTCCGACTGTCATATATGTAGAATTTGCATAGGGACCATCGTAGCGGTATGTTATAAGCCGGCTTTTTGCACTATTATACAATATACTTATTTCCCAGTTTGAATCTCCACCATGCGCCTCCATACTGCCTTCATCCAAGAGAACCGCGCCGCCGTCTTTATAGCCGTATATATGATAAGTATAATCATGTGTTTCACCGACACAATAAATCAATTCATTTATCCCATCGCCATCAAAATCTACTAAATTCACATAGCCAACACCTGTACTTGTCTGATACTCACCTGCTGTGTATTCTCCGTATTTTGCCACTGCTTCATTGAGTACATCCAGATAAGCGCTGTAAATATTAGATTCCGCATGTACAGGTATTGCAAATAGCGTTACGCTAATCGCTAAACATAGAATGAACGAAATTATTTTTCTCATCATACACTCTCCATATTAAAATAAAATATATAAAATCAATAAATGCCAACTGCATTTATCATCGGTTTCATAGCCATATTCCAAACCATAAGCTTATATTGAGTATTTGGACGTTCCTCAACTGACACCTCAAATGTACCATTGGAAGGCTGTGCGGTGTCACATTCAACAAGGACTCCGCTTTGATATGCTGCAAGATAGCATATAACCCTGTCATCACTGACATTGGCAGTAACAACCTTTCTGCCATTCTGTGATACAGACTGAATATTCGTCACAGTCACATTATTTGCAACAGCTGTGATTTGAATCCCCCCATCAGAAGTATCGGATGAAATCGCTCCGCCGGATTTGTTATATGCCTTCGCCTCTATTATAGATATTGCGGCAACACCTTGTGCATTATCAAGCACCTTGCATTCCAGATTTAAAATTGTTTCATCTGAGTTTATCGGTGTTGTTCCCGAAAATGATACTCTTATCTTGTCAGTCGTATATTCTTTATTGATTGTTACCTGTCTGTCGCTTAAAGCTCCTACTGCCTGAACGTTCTCTATGCTGAGTTTTGACGCGTCATATTGAATTGTCATATTTCCGTCGTATACATTAGAAGCGTTTAGCTTAACCGGAACAATAACCGTTGAACCGCTGTAACCGCTTTCATCAGATATGCTAAAGCTTGCTTTTTCTGTAGTGTCCGAACCATTCGACATAACCTCGACATCATATGATGTTGTTTTTCCACCGTATGATACTGTAACTGTCTTTGTACCGGGGGTGGAGAAGTCGTAATCCAAGTCAAATCCATTCTTAATAATGTTTTCGTTACCATTACTGTATTTTACCAGAACACCTATTTCTTCTGCCACAACCGTTTCTCCTACATAATATTTGGTTTTTATATCTTCTGAATAAAGCGATAAACTGTTTATCTCTAAATCTTTAACTTCAACTGTAAAAGTTGCTGTCTTTCCACCGTATGAAACAATAACATTTTTTGTTCCTGCACTGTTCAAATCATAGCTTGTACTAAATCCGGATCCCATAAATTCTTTTTGACCATTGCTGTAATTAACGCTTATTTCTAAGCCTGAGCTATCAAAGCTGTCACCAACAAAATATAGTGTTTTGTTCGGCTTTTTTGAAATACTTATTGAATCTGTTGTAACAGTATATACAGTAAAATCAAGACAAACCCAACCGTTTGTGCCATTATAGGAGGTATAACCCCAATTCCCGTTGACATCCGTAACACGAAGTACGGAGCCGTCCCAAACTGAACCAACAAGACTATCATGCGTTGATGGTCCGCTTCTCATGTTCAAAGTATCTCCGTCAGTTTCTACTTTATAACTGCCTGCGGCATAAGAAATATTAGGAGTCGTTTCCTTTCCGTTATTATTGCATAGACGCCATTTCTGATAATCCGCGCCGGTGTACCTCTGCAATTTCAGCTGTGAACTTCTGCTGTTCGATCCGGCATCTCCTGCACTGGGCGGTGCTATGATATAGCCGTCTTTATGCGCCGTTTCAAATACATAATTGTCTCCGCCGACCGGAACAACATAAAATAATTGCGCGGTATCATCATTGGGATCATATAAATCTACAGATTGACCCTCTGCTAAATCTGCGTAATTTCTTAATACGTCTACTACGCGGTTCGTTCCGTCAGATGAACATTCAGCATAGATTTTGTATTTTCCTCCGCCTTGATGAACAAGATTAAATCTTTGATCAATAGAATCATCAAATGACCATGTTGTAATAGGTGTGCCATTACTGTCAGCACCGCCATATACGTTCATAAAGGTACCTGATGATACATTCTTAAAAGTAAAGAAACCACTCCTTACATGAGGGTTTGTATCTTGATGAACAGGAGGGATAGTGACATCAAACACTCCTGTCAAAGTGTTACCATCCAAATGATAAAGCCATGACAGGCGATTGCTTAATGTACTTTTTGTCATGTGACCATTCCAGTTTACCATACACCTTCCTATTGCATTACAGTCTGTATAATAGATATCGTTTCCTTCTACTTTATATATAAATATGGAATGTCCATCATTATCGAGGCGTGCAATATCACCGGCATAGACGTTATTCGCATTGTAAATTCGATTCCAATAATTTGGATTACCTCCAAATATCGCATTACCCATTTTTAGAGCGTACCCATGACATTGCCATGCAATTTCTACATTATCATATACAAAAGCACCACAAGAACAATTATCCCACCCTGGACAAGTAAAATAACCGCATGGGCAACTTGTATAACCTGTATGATCTAAACCATTATATTTGTTCCAATATTGTCCATGAACAAAAGTATTTTTTAAGGATTTGATCCTATCGACAAAAGTTTCCTCACTGATATTACCGTAATTTCCAGCCTGCGCCTCTACAATAGGTAGTAAAACTGCAACTGTCATAATTACCAATAAACTCAAAATTTTCTTTTTCATAATAAAACCCACTCCTTTTTATTTAATCAATCCCGCATCTTTTCTTAAAATCACACCCGCGTCACCTGCATCGGTTACATTGTCACCGTTCACATCGCCTTTTTTTATTTGTTCCTCTGTCAGCGAGATTAAGCCGACATCATATCTCAAAATCATACCCGCGTCACCTGCATCTGCCACGCCGTCACCGTTTATATCGCCCAAAAGTGACTCCGGATTTTCATATGTAACACTTGACCTAAGAACATACCCTGTAATTTTATCAGTCCTTACAAAAACAAAATCACCGTCTTCAAACAAAACTTCTACATTATCATTTTTATTGAGCGTTGTCCTCACCTTATGATTACTGCCGCTTCCTTGAATATCGTCCTCCGACGCATTATGATAAACTGTTGTGTCTTTATTTATAATTCCGTTTGATAAAATATTATAATAACTTTCTGATAACGGCACAGACTTGTCGAGATTTACGGCATCTGTAGGTACGTATGCAGCAATAAATTTGCCGGTATATTCAAACGGGTAAAGCACTAAATAGTAGTTTCCGTCACGGCAAAGAACCTGAAGCTCGTCATTTTCCCATATTTCCCATATCGTTTGGGAGGAGGAGTCCGGAAGCATATAGGCCGTCTGTGTCTTATTTCCGTAACCGTTTATCTTTTCTATAAGTTCATAGTTAGGAACGCCGTATCCGTAAACAAAATCATTTCTGTCTCGCTCCATAACCTTATATCCATTTACACCGCCGGTGTTGCCTTCAATAGTGTAAATTGTACTTCCGCTTACTCCCTGAACAATCCCAACATGGTCACAAGATCCATCCTGTTCCCAATCAAAGAAAATTAAATCTCCGTACTGCGGAATATATGATTTATCCTTCCAACAATGATTTGACTTCAGCCAGTTAATAAAATAGCTGCAGCTTCCGCACGATGGTGACTGACAAATTATAGAGGTTGGAATACCTGCTTGCTTTGCACACCAAAGAACAAAAAAGGCACACCAATGTCCATTAGGATTGCCGTAAGCAGCTCCGTATTTTGTATAATACGGGGTTTCGGAATCACCTACAGGCGTTCCATTTGCAGTTGTTAGTTCTTCATAGCCTATCTGGGTTTTTGCGACTCCGACAATATCCTTTCGCAGATCGCCCGTATTTTGATATGTATTCGGATATGGATCATCAGTTGGTTCAGGCTCGATTTGCACATACATATAGTCAAGATCAACCTCACCGCTTATACCGGGCACGCTGCCATGTCCAGAGTATTGCCATATATCATATGTGCCATTGTATGTGCACGCGGGTGCCCATTGAGCTATCCATTTATGCCATGACGGATTCTCAAAGACATTGCTGGTCAGTCTGGTGTTCCACCAATCCAGATTCGCATATATTCCTACCTCGTATCCCTCATTTTGCAAAGCCGTACAGAATATGTCGGCGATCTGACCGATCATATCATTAGTGCAGGTCGCTGTCGTTTTTGTGTCTTCTAAATCGAGATATATAGGATAGGATAAATTATAATCCTTCAGAAGCCTTATTGCATGCGCCACCTCGCTTTGTGCCTCTTCTATGCTCGCCGCATATGAATATAAATAAGCTCCGAAGGGAATGCCGAGTCTTGTGCATTCGTCGGCATTGCGTTTCCATTTTGCGTCATCATATTTCTCCAAGTCATCACCATAGCCGCAGCGTATTATGGCAAAATTGATACCGCTGTTTTTTACTTGCTCCCAGTCAATATCTCCCTGAAAGGTACTCACATCAATTCCGCGAAGAGTATTTTCCGTTGAGAAAAGTGAAAAGCTTGGTTGTTCATGTTCGCATCCAATATCTGTTTCAATAGGAAGTCCATCTTTGTATCGAAAACTGTTTTCTTTTAGCTCTGTTTCTGCATAACAAGTCAGTGTTGACATGAAAAGCATTATTGTAAACAGTATTAATAATTTTCTCAATGTATGTTTCCTCCTTCTTCATCATTTTAATGTCTTTTTGTAATTAAATATCATAAAATAAATATTTATTCAATAGCTTTGCAAATTTGACAAACTTAGCCGCGAAATTGACACAAAAAATCCGTATAAGAAGAATCTCATACGGACGTTATTCAATCTCCAATTTTTCATACAGCTCTGCGAGATACCGTTCCATCGCCTCGGTGTTTCCATTTTCCTGAAGAATAATCATTGTTTGAATATGATTATTTATATCGTGTCTTAATTTGCGGACCGTATCATATTTGATTTGTATCTCGGAATACTGCTTTTTCTGGATTTCAAGCTGCTCAAGCTTAAAGCTTCGCTCCATTTCGCGCCGTGCGTCAATGGTGACGCGCCTTGCGAGCGCGGCAACAATCACCATCCCAAATGCCCCGAGCAAACCGCCGATTAGTGCGAATTGCATATCATGATAGAGTATCGTAAATACACCCAGCGATAGCAAATCAAGTCCCGGTATAAAACCTGCCGCACATATAAGAATGATCTGCGCATTTGAATATTCCACATTTTTCTTCCTTTTAAATAATGCGGCGAGACAGGACAAAACAAATATCAAGAAATAATTCGTAATTGACAGGGCGACTCTTGAGGTGTCCAATGCCTGCATAATCGCCTTGCCACCGTTTATCAAGGAAAATACTGCAATCACGATGAACTCCGACAGCACGCATGACATCCAGAAAAGAAAAACATTCGCTATATGGTCTCTTAATCTGCCCTCAAAAAACAGCCATGACATAAGAATTCCCGTTATCAGCGCATACGGCGCCTTTACATCCAAAAATGGAAGAATTATAAAAAAGAGAACCACTCTCATAGCAATCATGATAACAAACGTTAAAATAGGATTAAATTTCGGCGGACTGCATATATTTAAAAATATAAAGAAAATTATAAGGTCTGCCATATATCCAATCAGCATTTCTGTTAAATTCATTCCTCATCCTCCATTGTTTTCATAAGCTGAGATATATATTTATACGCAGCATCCGAGTTTCCTTGCTCTGATAATATATAAATCGTCTGAACATGGTTTGCAAAGTCATGACGAAGCTTTCTAAGCTCGCTGTATTTGTGGAGCATTTCATCGTATTGTTTGAGATTTTCAGAGAGACACTGTTCTTTTATCCTATTGTCCTCTTCAATCATAACGTATCGCTCCATTTTTGAAAGCATTATTATCACCGTTAGCATATTAACGACCCCAAGCAATGCGCATAAAAGCTCATATATCCTTGTTGTATTTAAAAGTCTGTCGTTTGATATAGGGTTCATCAGCGGAGCAGTAATTGTCATTTCCAGTATAACAAGCAAAGCTATTGCTGTAATAATGATAATATATGTATTTTTATAGCGATTTACCGTCTTATTGCGCACTGATGAGAATATACGACATAAAAGAAACGCGGTAAGATATGTGAATACGGATATTACAATTCTCCAGAAAGTCGTCTGAATAAGCTCAATACTGCCGCCTGCCGCAATAACAATCAAATATGACGCAAGCTCTCCCAATATACAAAACATAGAAAAGAATATCACGTCTGTCGCCTTTTGAAAAAATGTGCCGCGAAACAATATCACAGCGGATAATAGACCAACTGAAAACGTACATAACAGCTTTAATGGAACAAGGTCATAAAAATTGATAACCACAGAAATCAATAAAGTCTTACACGCAATCAGCGCCAAAAGGGTCGCAGGTCTTGAATATCTTCGATCGCGCATTCTGCACATAAAGTCAAAAAACACAAGGGTATCCGCTATCCATCCGGTTATCAAATCCCATTGAAACATTTTTATACCTCCATCATACTGACGGTCATAAAAATTTCTCCGTCAATCAACTTTCTTTCTACTTCACCGCCGTAACGCTTGACTATATCGTCAATTATAATCATTCCTATCCCATGCTCTTTCGGATTGCTTTTCTTGGTAGACGCGCTAAAGCTGCTGCATGGATTTTTTGTACCTATTGTAAGATAGCCGTGAATTGACTTTATACTGAAATCGATATACTTTTCGCCCGTTTCCCTAAGGCAGGCTTCAATGGCATTATCCATAAGATTGGCTATTACGCTGCATATATCAATTTCGCTTATATGACCTAAATTGATACTTATCACATTCATATTCATTTTGATGTTATACTCTTTTGCTGTATTTAGCTTAAAATATATAATGCTGTCAATGGCAGGAATACCTGTAAAATGAAGCTTGTCAGAATTGCGAACTTTATCGGAAAGCTCGTTTATTGATTTTTGTACATCACTGATGCTGCCGCTTTTATTTATCTCTCTTATTGTTTCTATTGCGTTCTTAAATTCTGTTTTAAATCTTTCAACGCTTTCGTACTGAAGGCTCATTTCCTTTGTGTGCCTGTCCTGAAGAATAATTTGCTCGTCAAGAAACTGTGAAGCTTTTTCAAGTCTTATTTGCTTCGCTGTATATCCTGATAAAAAATATACAAGTACAAAGCTTACCGCTCCGGTCGCCGTAAGAAAAATTGTGTGTATGGGGCTTGAATGGAGAATACTTATTTGAATTCCTATCGGAATGTACATAAGCTGAATTAGCGCATAAAACATTATGATTGATTTTTGAATGTTTCGTTTTCTCAAATTCAAGCACGCCGACAAAAGACATATAAACATAGCGATGACAGTAATAACCATATATATTTTACAAATCAATTCCAAAGCTGTTTCCTCCGTTCCTCGCCTATTATCAGCTTTACCTTCCCCGAATATCTACGGCTTACAGGTACCGATGCGCCTTCCATAATTATTTCCGTTCTTCCCGCTCGATCATAATTAGATATGTTTACGATAAAGCTTTGGTGGCATCTTATAAATACACCCATATTTAGATAAGACGAAAGTTTTTTTAATGTTACAGACGGGATAATAGTATCCTTCTTATGGCTTTTCGTAACTAACTTCACACTGTGATTATAGCTTTCAAAGTACAAAATATCAGCGTAAGGAACTCTTATCGTTTCATTTTTTAGCTTCCATATAAATACCGCAAGATTGTTATTCTGTTTTATTTCTATCGCTTTTTGAAGCGAGCT
>CAMCPC010000014.1 GCA_945876665.1 uncultured Oscillospiraceae bacterium | reverse complement strand
TCTGCAAGAAATTTCATTGCTTTATCACGGCATTTAGCCGCCGCTGTGGCAACAAGCCACCCCTGCATCATCTGTATATAGTAAAAATCGGAATCAACAGAATTAACGTATTCAAGCACTCTGTCAATATATTCATCTGTCAGATAAAACTCCAGCAGACAGCCGAAGCCGAAACGTACCACCCACGGATTTTCGTTATATATGAAATATTCTATATCGGCGAAAAACTCGGGCAGATACTTTTTTAACCCCTTGAATGACACAATATCGCAGTTTTCCCAGCTTGTGATTTTGTCTGCGTATGTCTTCATCATACCAAGCATTTCGGGATAATCACACTTTATCAGCGACATAACAAGTCCCTCAAGCATAATTTCCTCGCGGTACTCTCCTTTTTGACACGCAAGAAATTCCGTATAATTCCCCTTTGAAATCTCCTTTGCCGTTTTGCGCAATACAGGAACACGTATTCCAAAGGAAAATTCTGTTCCCGGTACAAGAGAATCACTGAATTCCTTGTATTTGCTGTCAGCAAGAGTTTTCAGATATTCCACAAACGTGTCATAATCCGACTGTGTCCAGTGTTCTCTTGTAAGCTCCATATTAAACCTCGGCTTTCTTTACCGATTCAAACTCCTTAACAACCTCCTCTGAGGGTGCCTTTGTCAGAAGTGACACAATGAAGATAAGCGCAAGCGACACGATGAAGCCGGGAATAATTTCATATATAGTAAATATACCCGGAATATTTTCGCCCCAGATAATCGGCGGAATATACGCCCAAAGAAGCGCAACCGCACCGCCGGAAACAACGCCGGCAAGAGCGCCGTATTCATTACAGCGCTTCCAGAACAGGCTGCAAAGAATAATCGGACCGAACGCCGCACCGAAGCCTGCCCATGCGTGAGCAACAATTTCAAATACCGATGAATTAGGGTCAATTGCAAGCAGACACGCAATAGCTGCTATTACAACGATAGTAATACGGCTTACATTAAGAAGCGTCTTTTCAGAAGCATTCTTATTGAAAAGAGTATTGTAAATGTCAGACGAGAATGATGAAGATGACACAAGGAGCTGTGAATCCGCCGTAGACATAATAGCCGCCAATACAGCCGCCAGAAGCACACCCGCAATAAGTGTCGGGAACATATGCTGAACAAGCACCATGAACACCTTTTCGCTGTCTGCAAGCATACCGTTTGCGTCAAGTATACCGTCACCAAGCTGTCCTGATGCAAGAAGCTGCTTCAAGAACGGATTTGCAAGCATACCGATTATTACTGCCAAAGCAAGGCTGATAACAACCCATACCATAGCAATTCTTCTTGCAGGCTTGATTTCCTTTGAAGAACGGATAGCCATAAATCTTGTCAGAATATGCGGCTGACCAAAATAACCTATTCCCCATGCGATAGCGCTTACGATACCCATCACGCCGAATTCCTTTGACGGGCTGAGTGAAAAACCGCCAAGCTGTGACCATTCAAAGCTTGTACCGTTCAGACCGTTATACATGAACAGTGCAACCACGATAATTGCCGCAAACATAAGAAGTCCCTGAAAAAGGTCTGTCCAACAGACTGCCTTGAAGCCGCCAAGGAATGTATAAACCGTAACAACCACTACGCTTAGTATAAGCGCGGGCAGATAACCCATATTAAATATGTAGTCAAAAAGCTTTGCGCCTGCCGCAAACATTGATGATGTGTAAACCGTAAAGAATATCAGTATGAAAAGCGCCGAAAATACGCGCAGCACATTTGATTTTGAACGGAAACGGTTCTGCAGGAAGTCAGGAATTGTAATAGAATTTCCTGCAATCTGTGTATACTTTCTGAGCGGCTTTGCCACTATCAGCCAGTTCAGATATGTACCGATAGCAAGACCTATTGCAGTCCATGCCGCCTCGGTCGCGCCCGCGCCAAGCAGATATGCCGTACCCGGAAGTCCCATAAGCAGCCAGCCGCTCATATCCGAAGCCTGCGCGCTAAGTGATGTTACCCATACGTTCATTCCGCGTCCGCCGAGTATGTAGTCTGAATGAGTGGAATTCTTCTTATAGAATATAAATCCCACCATTATCATTGCAATAAGGTACAGCAGCAATACTATACCCTGTATAATACTTTGTGAAGTCATCATTATCATATCGTCACCTCTCCCCCGAAAAATTAAAGTAAACCTACAGCTCTGAACGCCTGATCAAGATCTGCAATAATATCCTCCGCGTCCTCTGTACCCACGCTCATACGGAAGAAACCGTTGCTGAACTCATCCGGGAACAGATACTGACGTTCGTCGTCCTCACCGAGGAACGCAATAAGGCTTGCGCCGTGTCCCAAGGATACGGCTGATGTTATAACCTTAAGATGGCTTACAAATTCATTGTGCTTATCATGGTCAGCCTTGATGCCGAATGAAAGCATACCGCCGAAGCCCTTCATCTGCTTCTTTGCGATTTCGTGACCCTTGAAGCTCTTTAGTCCCGGATATGCAACGAACGTTACACAGGGAAGACTTTCAAGATATTCCGCAACCTTCTGACCATTTTCATTATGCTGCTTCATGCGGAGCGGAAGTGTCGTTGAACCGCGCATGATAAGCCATGCGTTGAACGGGCTTATTGTGCCGCCAAGGTTTACCATCGCCTGTGCCTTGATCTTGCCTATAATTTCCTTTGTTGAAACTACCACGCCGCCCATTGCGTCACCGTGACCGTTGATGTACTTGGTAAGGCTCTCGATTACGATATCTGCGCCAAGCTCAAGCGGCTTCTGATTATATGGTGATGAGAATGTATTGTCAACTGAAAGAAGTATGTCATGCTCATGAGCAATTTTTGCAATTTCAGCTATATCACAGATTTTAAGAGTCGGGTTACCCGGACTTTCAATATGTATAAGCTTTGTGTTTGGTTTTATAGCCTTTTTAACAGCCTCAAGGTCTGATGTGTCAAGAATTGTTGTTTCAACCTCGAACTTGTTGTTGAAAAGCTCATTAAGAAGTCTGTAAACCGCAATATATGTCACGTCTGAGAAAATAACGTGGTCACCGCTCTTTAAAAGTGAGAAGAACGTGCCCGAAAGAGCCGCAACTCCGCTTGCCAAAACAACAGCGTCCTCACCGCCCTCAAGAAGCGCAAGTCTTTCCTGTAAATACATCTGATTAGCACCGCCGTTACGCGTGTAAATCGGCTTTTCATCGTCCACGCTTGACCAGTTTACCGCTGATGGGTCATACGGTAAAACATAGCTGTTTGCCATTGTGATAGGACGCTCAATAGCGCCTGTTTCCGCATCAGGCTTGTTACCCGAATGTATACACTGTGTTGCAAAACCGTATTTTGAATATTCGTTATCCATTGTAAATTTCTCCTTTTGTTTCCAATTTAAAATACATATAGAGAAATTATATTACTTTAAGCAAGATTTGTCAATAAATTTATTGCAAAAAAGAGCGTGCAGCGCACGCTCCGGGTTTAATTTTCCACCAGTCTTATCGCCGCGACGGTCATGTCATCCACGACAGCGTCGCGGCTTTTCTTTATTGCGTTTTCCACAACGGACTGTGCAAGTTCGTCCATTGTGCCAAACGGCATTTTTATTTCCTTTTTGAGCCAGTCCGTTCTGACAGTGCCGAAGCCTGCCTCGCTCACTCCGTCTGACATCATAATTATAGTGTCGCCGTCAGAAAGCCTTTTTGTCTGTCCCTGAACCTTTACATCCGCCATCATGCCCACAGGCAGAGAAACGGAAAACACAGTTTCGACATTTGCGCCGTGCAGCACAACGCTTTCCGCAGCGCCTATCTTGAAAAACTCACATATTCCTGTCATAAGGTCAACACACAAGAGGTCAACCGTAGAAAAGCACTCTCTATCAAGCTTTAAGCACAGCGCCGAATTTATCATATCCACTGCGGTATGCACACCGAACCCCGACATAAGAAATTCCCTGAGCAGCTTAAGCGTTATATGACTTTCCGTCATTGCCTTTCTGCCGCTCCCCATACCGTCGGAAATAATCACATACTGCTTGTAATCGTCAGTAGTAAAGCAGTCTATGCTGTCACCCGAAACCTCCGTATAATCACGGCTTATCTGCCGTATTCCTATATCAATGGTGTATCTTGCGCAGGAAACAAACTTCATCAGTCCGCCCGTGTTTTCGCTTTCATATGCCATAGGCGTTTCAAGCACACTTTCAAGAACAGCCTCAATCCTGCCGATTTCTGTGCCCTTGTTTACAACAAGATACACCTCCATTTTTCCGTGTCCGCACTCTACAACACTAACCTCAAACGCAACAATCCCTATCTTGTCCAACTCGCTTACAATGCTTTCCTCCTTATCCTCCCGAAACGAAAAGCCTGCGGTGATATTTTCCGCCATGCCGTCCATAAGCGCTGAAACCTCCCTGTACTGCCTTGCCACAAGGTCACGCGCCGTCACCGCCTCACTTGTGCGTACAAGATTTTTCTTGTACAGCTCATATACATGATTGAACTCCACCACAAACAGCTCTGTCCTAAGACACTTTTCGCGAAAGCTTGTCGGCACGGAATCAATAGTGAGAATCCCCCTTGTTTCAATGGTATCAAGCAAAAGCATAATGCTTCTGTATGTACGCGTGAAGTCGTTCTGCCAGCACTTTGCGGCATTCGGGCAGCCCTCGCACACTCTGTCCGCCACCTCATCAAACAGTGTTGCAACGTCCTTGTTATAGGCTTTAAGACGCTTCTGGGAAGCGTTTTCAAAGCATTCCTCAAGGCTTCTGAATGCCTGCGATGCTTTTTCAAGCTGCATTGAAAGGTATTCCTTAACGCGCACATCGGAGCCAACCGCTTCAATTTTGAGTGAACGCGCGAAAAACGCATTGATAAAATTCTGAAATTTATTCGGTGTCGCGATAAAAAGCACCGCGCCTATTGCCGTTTCGATAATCGTCACAGGCAGCGCAAAGGCATTGCCCGCATACAAAAGCGCAACGGCGCTGCCGCCCAGAAATCCCAGCGCCACCCCAAATCGTCCGAACGCTTTAAGCAGATTTGCGAACAGCGCGCTTATACCGAATATTCCCATCATAACCACAGCCGATGACGAGGACATTGACGCAAGAAAGCCTATACAAAGTCCTCCGCTTCCCGCCGCCGCAAGTGAGCCATGCAACGCAATGCATAGCACAGTGTAAACCGAAACAATATTGGCTAAAGAAACGTTATACGGGAATACTATTCCCGAAAGTCCCGTTATAAGCACCCCCATACTTACGGATATGCTTATAAGCTCGTCCTGCGCAGTCTGTGTGCGTTTTTTTCTGTTTTCCAGAAGTTCTTTTGACTTTCTGAATATTATAAACATTATCGCCGCCACTATTGCTTCCACAAAAAGCATCAGAATATCATACATACCCGCAAAATTATACAGCAAAAACACCAGTCCCCCAAGGAACATCGAACCGCCGCAGCAGGACGCTTCCATCACAAGGTTGTCCCGCCTTTTAAACCGTGTGTATATCCAGAATATAAGTGCCGCCACAAGATATTTCACAAGCATAAATTTTCCTGTCGTTGTCATGAGCGCAAGAGAAAGCGCCGTTATTCCTATGTACGCAATGCTCTTGTCGAAGCATGCCGCAAAAAATGCCACTCCGAACGGAAACATACCAAGCACAGATGCCCGTCCCGACAGCATAAGCAGCACGACCATGCCAATGTCCTTTATCACAGGCGCGCGCAGCATTTCAAGATTTCTGTGTTCTTTTATTTCAGCCTGACTCATTTTTATAATCCTCCATTACATATAGCGGATTAATTATATCACTCTTAAATGGAATATTTTGTCATTTTCTGTTGTCAGTCGCAAAAAATTTTTCGACAACACATTTTGACAAAATATACCGCATATGTTATAGTAATATATACAAGAAACGAAAGGAGTGCAGGCATGAAAAAAATTCTCATTTTTTCCGATACACACGGATATACCGACCCATGTCTCAAAGCAATAGATGACGCAGGTCACGTCGATGCCATAATCCATGCGGGCGATTGCACTGAGGACGCGGAGGATCTTGAAGCAATATATCCGAGAATACCGGTTTATTATGTAAAGGGCAACAATGACTTTTTCTCATCCGCCCCCGCGCATATGACTGTTATAATAGACGGAATAAAAATATTTATAACTCACGGTCATGAGCAGCGCGTGAAATATGAATCATCATACAGCACACTCCGCGCCTGTGCCGCAAAGGCTGAGGCTGACCTTATTATTTTCGGGCATACGCATATACCCTACACCTCATATGACGGCGGAGTAACCACACTTAACCCCGGCAGCGTGAGATTTACAAGAACATATGCCATTGCAGAAATCGAAAAAGGCGAACTGAAAACTAAAATTGTTGATATATGAGTAAATATAGCCAAAAATGTCACACCAACTGTAATGTTTTACATGGTGTGACATTTTCTTTTTATAACCGCAGCATTATTCAATTTTAATGACACGGCATATACAGGTTATACCTCTATATATAGAATTGTTTCATCGCGGATTGATTTTTTATCACCGGCGGTCTATAATTAGTATGTACCCTCCAAAAAGGGTTTTTTAACGCACAAGGCAGCATATCCATTATCGGATACGCTGCCATTTTTGTTATTGTTATAATGATTTTACAATTCCCTTGAGATAATCCGCGAATTCTTCTCTAAGGTCGTCCCTTGCAAGGGCAAAATCCACAGTTGCCTGCAAAAATCCCTGCTTGTTGCCTATATCATATCTTCTTCCCTCAAAGTCATACGCATACACGCTTTCGCTTTTCGCAAGCATCACAAGCGCGTCCGTAAGCTGTATCTCGCCGCCTGCACCCTTCGGTGTTTTTTCAAGACATTCAAATATCGCAGGTGTGATAACATATCTGCCCAATACGGCAACATCTGACGGCGCATCCTCCTTTTTCGGCTTTTCAACCATTCCGTTTACCTTGTAAAATCTGCCCTCAACGTTTTCGCAGTCAACTATTCCGTACTTCGAAACCTGCTCCATGCCGACCTTCTGTACACCCAGAACTGTCGAATTGCATTTTTCAAACTGCTCAATAAGCTGACCTATACACGGCTTATCCGATACCACAACGTCATCACCGAGCATTACAGCAAAAGGCTCATTGCCTATGAAGCTTTTTGCGCACAAAACAGCATGTCCAAGCCCCTTCTGCTCCTGCTGACGTATAAAATGTACATTTATTTTATCCGAAACCTCACGCACAGCGCTCAGCATTTCGTCCTTACCGTCACGCTCAAGCACCGTTTCCAGTTCAAACGCCTTATCAAAATGGTTTACGAGCGCGTCCTTGCCGCGCGAGGTGATTATAATCAGATCCTCTATTCCTGCCGCTATTGCTTCCTCAACAATATACTGTATTGTCGGCTTGTCCACTATCGGAAGCATTTCCTTTGGAACTGCCTTTGTGGCGGGCAGAAATCTTGTACCGAAGCCTGCCGCAGGTATAACCGCTTTTGTTACTTTCATAATTGTTCTCCTTTTCGCAGAAAATTTTTTTAACAATTTCTATTGTTATTATACTGCAAAACTGTTATAATAACAAGAGATATAATAAATTTAAACAAGGAGTTTTTATATAATGTTTATCAAAGATATATTTTCATCAAAAAAACCTGTTCTTTCCTTTGAGGTGTTTCCTCCGAAGCAGGACAGCGGACTTGACGCTGTACTTTCGGCAGTTGAGGAAATGTCCTCACTGCCGATTGACTACATGAGCGTTACATATGGCGCCGGCGGAAGCAATTCAAAAAATACCGGACAGATTGCGGCACATTTGAAGGACAAGCTTTCCATTCCCTCTCTTGCACATCTAACATGCGTGGCAAATTCAAAAGAGGATATTCAGAAAAAGCTGACTGAATATAAGGAGCTTGGAATTGAGAATATACTTGCGCTGCGCGGCGACAAGCCGAGAGATTTTGATGGAGAGATTTTCCCCGGATACCGTTACGCAAGCGAGCTGGTCGGCGCAATAAAGAATTTCGGCGACTTCTGCATAGGCGGAGCGTGCTACCCCGAGTGTCACCCCGATTCGCCGAACATTGAAACGGATATCGAAAACCTTAAAATCAAGGTAGACGCGGGCGTGGACTTTCTTGTTACGCAGATGTTCTTTGATAACAATGAATTTTACAAATTCCGTGACAAGGCTGTGAAAAAGGGCATAAATGTGCCGATAAACGCAGGTATCATGCCGCTTACAAATGCGGGACAGATACAGCGTATGGCAATACTTTCGGGCGGCGCGTCAATGCCGTCAAAGTTTGTGAAGATGATTTCAAAGTATCAGGATAACCCCGAAGCACTTAAGCAGGCAGGTATCGCCTATGCCGTTGATCAGATTATCGACCTGCTTTCAAACGATATTGACGGTATTCACCTGTATACCATGAACAAACCCGAAACGGCAAAAAAGATTGTGAATGTTGTAAACAACTTATTCTAAATCGAAAGGAAAAGTCCAAATGACAGATATACGAGAACTACTTGGCAAAAAGCTGCTGTTTTTTGACGGCGGAATGGGTACAATGCTCCAGAAAAACGGAATGGGAGCGGGTGAAATTCCCGAGCTTTTGAATATTAACAGAGCTGAACTTATTGAGAAAATTCATACAGAATACCTTGAAGCAGGCGCGGACATTATCACCACCAACACCTTCGGCGCAAATCCGCTCAAATTTGAGGGTGACGTAAGCCTTGACATGGTAATAGCGTCTGCAATCGGCATTGCAAGAAAGGCAGTAAACAAATTTCAGTCAGCGGATAAGCCGCGCTTTGTCGCCTTTGACATAGGTCCATGCGGAAAGCTTTTAGAACCGCTTGGCGACCTGTCCTTTGACGACTGCTATGACGCCTTTGCGAAAATCGCAAAAACTGCTGAAAAATGCGGTGCGGACCTTGTAATCATAGAAACAATGTCCGACACTCTTGAAGCAAAGGCGGCTGTATTGGCTGTAAAAGAGAACACATCACTGCCCATATTCTGCACCATGACCTTTGACGAAAGCTACAAAACCCTTACGGGCGGCGACGTAAATGTTATGTCCGCAATTATGGAGGGACTTGGTGTTGACTGTGTGGGTATAAACTGCGGTCTTGGTCCGGAGCAAATCGGTGAAATGATGACGGAATTAGCCGAAATTTCCTCAATACCAATCATGGCGCAGCCAAACGCGGGACTTCCGCAGATTGAAAACGGAAAAACGGTCTATAACGTATCACCCGAGGAATTCGGTGCACAATGCGAAAAAATCGCACAGCTTGGCGCGTCAGTCCTCGGCGGCTGCTGCGGCACAACTCCTGAGCATATACGTTCTCTTGTGGAAAAGTGCAACTCATACACCCCGATAGTTGAAGAAAAGGACATAACTGTTGTCGCGTCATATTCAAAGACGGTTGTGCTTGGAAACGGACCCGTGATTGTAGGCGAGCGTATCAACCCTACAGGCAAGAAGAAATTCAAGGAAGCGCTGCGAAATAACGATATAAATTACATTTTAAACGAAGCCTTTGCTCAGCGTGACGCAGGCGCGCACATACTTGACGTGAATGTTGGACTTCCGGAAATAGACGAATGCGCCACAATGGAAAGAGCCGTCAAGGCGATAAGCGCGGCGGTAAATCTGCCATTACAGATAGACAGCTCCGACCCTGCCACGATAGAACGCGCGCTGCGCATATACAACGGAAAACCGATGGTAAACTCCGTCAACGGCAAGGAGGAAAGCATACAGGCAATAATGCCGATTGTACAGAAATACGGCGGTGTGCTTGTGGGACTGTGCCTTGACGAGGAGGGTATTCCCCCAAAAGCGGAGCAGCGTTTTGAGATAGCGAAAAAAATCCGCGACACAGCCGCAGAATACGGCATAGCAAAGAAAAACCTTGTTATGGACGCGCTGACGCTGACGATTTCCGCACAGCAAAAGGAGTCAGCCGAAACAATAAAGGCGCTCAGAATGATAAAGGACGAGCTTGGCATATGCACCACGCTCGGTGTGTCAAACATATCCTTTGGACTTCCGCGCCGTGAAATAGTGAACGGTACATTCTTTGCATTGGCGCTGCACAGCGGTCTTGACGCGTGTATCATTAACCCCTGCGCCGACGTGATGATTAACACCTACAGAGCGTTTATGGCACTTTCATGCTACGACACGGACTGTCAGGAATACGTAAACGCATACGCAGGCACAAAGTCGCAGACGACAGTAACACGCGAAACTCAGGTTGAGGAAAAAAAGGAAAGCGTAAATCCGCTTTTTGATATAATCATAAAGGGGCTTAAGGAGCAATCCTATGATGAAACGGTCAGACAGCTTGAAACGACCGACCCGATGGACATTATAAACAATGTGCTTGTGGAGGCGCTGAACGTTGTGGGACGTGAATTTGAAAAGGGCACGATGTTCCTGCCGCAGCTCATGATGAGCGCGGAAACGGTCAGCAACGCATTTGAGGCAATAAAGGAGCACATACAAAAGTCAGGCACAGTACAGGAAAGCAAGGGCAAAATCGCTCTTGCAACCGTCAAGGGCGACATACACGACATAGGCAAGAACATTGTCAAGGTACTGCTTGAAAACTACGGCTATGAGGTCTATGATTTGGGTAAGGACGTTGCGCCCGAGGTAATCGTTGACGCGCTGCGCGACAATGATATACACCTGTGCGGACTTTCCGCGCTGATGACTACAACCGTTGTCAGCATGGAGGAAACCATCAAGGCGATACGCGCCGCAGGACTTCAGGCAAAGGTCTGGGTAGGCGGAGCAGTGCTTACTCAGGAATACGCCGACATGATAGGCGCGGACAAATACTGTAAGGACGCGCTGTCCTCGGTCAATTATGCAAATGAATTTTTTGGAAAATAATTTTAAAACCGAAGCTTCTTCAAAAGAAACTTCGGTTTTTTAATTGAAAATTTCCCTTTATTGTGATATGATAATAGTAATTTAAATACAGAAAGGTGGTTTCACAGTGAAAATAGAAACAAAATGTATACAGGAGGGCTACAAGCCAAAGAACGGCGAGCCGAGAGTTCTTCCGATTTATCAGAGTACAACGTTTAAATATGATTCTTCTCAATACATGGGTAAGCTTTTTGACCTTGAAGAAAGCGGATTTTTCTATACAAGGCTTGCAAACCCGACAGTAGCGGCAGTAGAGGAAAAGATTGCCGCGCTTGAGGGCGGCGTAGGCGCAATGATGACATCATCAGGTCAGGCAGCGACGCTGATGGCTGTTATGTCAATTGCTCAGGCAGGCGACCACATTGTATGCTCCGCGGCAGTTTACGGCGGCACATTCAATCTGCTTGAAGTAACGCTGAAAAAGTTTGGTATTGACGTTACATTCGTAAATCCCGACGATGATTACGACACAATAGCAAAATCCTTCAAGGAAAATACAAAGGCAATGCTCGGCGAAACAATCGCAAATCCTGCGCTTAACGTGCTTGATATAGAGAAATTTGCGAAATTAGCACATGACCACAATGTTCCTCTTATCGTGGATAACACCTTTGCAACACCTATCCTTTGCCGTCCGTTTGAGTTTGGCGCGGACATAGTAACGCACTCCACATCAAAGTATATGGACGGTCACGCAGTATCACTTGGCGGAGTAGTTGTTGACAGCGGTAATTTTGATTGGGCAGCGTCAGGCAAATTCCCTGAATTTACAACGCCGGACGAATCATATCACGGCGTGGTATATACAGAGCATTTCGGAAAAGCCGCATTCATTCAGAAAGCAAAGGTTCAGCTTATGCGTGACCTTGGCTCATCGCCTTCACCGCAGAACGCGTTTCTTTTAAATCTTGGTCTTGAAACGCTGCACCTTAGAATTATGCGTCACAGCGAAAATGCGCTTAAGGTTGCAGAATTTCTTGAAAATGACGACAGAGTTGAATGGGTAAATTATCCGGGATTAAAGTCAAGCAAGTATAAACCATTAGTTGAAAAATATCTCCCCTTAGGCGCAAGCGGAGTTGTATCCTTCGGAGTCAAGGGCGGACGCGACGCGGCAACAAAGTTCCTTGATAACTTAAAGCTTGCCGCAATCGTGACACACGTTGCAGACGCAAGAACCTGCGCGCTTCACCCTGCAAGCACAACACATCGTCAGATGACCGATGAACAGCTTATAGAGGGCGGTATCAGCGCCGACCTTGTAAGACTTAGCGTTGGTATTGAAAATGTTGATGATATTATCGCAGATTTGGATCAGGCACTTGGAAAATAATCAAAAAAACGGA
>CAMCPC010000013.1 GCA_945876665.1 uncultured Oscillospiraceae bacterium | reverse complement strand
GTAAACGGATTTATACTTACGGGCTTATGCTTATATACAGGCACAATCTCAACGGAATTGTCAAGAATTTGTGTTATATACACCATTTCATAGCCGTCCCTATCAAACATGATTTTTTCCGCGTCTTCCTTGCTCATGGTGTTGTCAGCTGACGGAAATTCCGTATCTGTGTATGAGATTCTGTATTCGGTAAGAACATCGCCGCTGTATGATATATACCCGATGTCATTCTGAACCTTTATGCCATTTACATATCTTATATAGCTCTGTGTATCTTCATCATACTTATATTCCTTTGCTTTATCGCCCGCAAGCGCACTGAATGTCTTATCATTCTGCGTTGATGTTTTGTCGCCCCTTTCTCTGTCATACCTGCTGTAGCTTAAAATTTCTCCCGTTTTAGCGTTCACGTATATGTATATGTGGGTGTTCTGTTCTTTGTCCGACATATTGATAGAATATGTATAAATATCCTTGTTGTACAGCTTTGAAAGATTTATAAAATCCACATTTGCAGATTTCGGAATATCAAGCGTTTTATTATTCCTTAACTGCTTTTCAATATCCGTCTTTGAGATAAGTCCGCTGATATTGTCAAGCTCCTTTATCTCCTGCTCTGTCAGACCGTTGTCTGCCGACATTGTTTCGGCTGTGCCGCCCGCAGTGGGCGCATATAATTTAAATTTACCGGTTAAATCCTCAACCTCACCTGTCAGTGCATTTATATATTTGCCGTAATTATATTTCTGCACATATACGGGATAGGCAATATCATTTCCTTCCTCATCTGTAAATGTTGCGTAAACCATTTCAAGACCGAGCTTTTCGCTGTATGCCTTTTCCGCGTCCTCAACGCTTATCGCATCTTCCACAGATGGAAATTTAACCGGTGTATATCCTATGGTACAGCTTGTTACCTCTCCTGTTTCGCCGTTTACATCGACTGAGCCATTTCCATCCTCAAAGTATATGCCGTTTACATATACCTGCGTGTCAAAGCTGTAACCGCCGTCGTAAAGACTATTGTTATAATTGTCCTCAATTCTTATCTCATACGGAAAATCCGGATTTAACTGCTTTATAAATTCCTCCGCATTTCCCTTTGCTTCCGCTTTCGATACAGACGGTATGCTCGGCGAATTGCTGTAATCATAAGCGCCGTAGCCGTAATATGACGAAATAACTCCGTCCTCAAAGCATTCCACACTTATACTTTTATCACCGTCCTTGTTATTCCATGTGAAGTCATATGCCGTTATACCGTATCTCTCACTGGTCTGACTTGAAAATTCCGTATATTCCGCCGGAATTTCCACCCTTTCCTTTACGCTCACCAATACGTTTTTCATTTCGCTGTCAGCACTTTCGGCAAATGCCGCAGGTGTAAACATTGATACAGCCACTGCCGCCGCTGACAAAACAGATACTAATTTTTTCATAGGTTTATCCTCCTTATGTATGGTATTTTTACCCTTCATATATAATACGTTTCAAAGTGGCAAAAGGTTGCATTAAATTTAAAAAATTTTTAATATGTCAAAAACGGACTGCCTCGCAGCCCGTTTTATGCTAAAATTTGCCGCTTGCGCCGCCTCCGCCGAAGCTTCCGCCCCCGCCGGAAAATCCGCCGCCGCTTGAGCCGCCGAAACCACCTGAGCTAAAGCCACCGCCGCCGTA
Organism: uncultured Oscillospiraceae bacterium; assembly: GCA_945876665.1. Lineage (GTDB taxonomy): Bacteria > Bacillota > Clostridia > UBA1381 > UBA1381 > Hominilimicola. The sequence continues at coordinate 11,004 of CAMCPC010000013.1, read as the reverse complement.
GCCGCCGTAATAGCCGCCTCTGCGGTAACCTCCTCTACCGCCGCGTCCACCATGTCTGCTTGCTGTTATCCATATCGTAATTACCAGAATACCGACAATTATTGCAACAATCAGTTCAATTATTGCATCATCCTCTTCCTCGTCGGGAGTGGGTTCTTCAAGCTCGCCGATTATATCGTCATATATCTGCTTTATACCGCCGCTGTAATCGCCGTCTGACAGCATACCCGCAGCATTTCTTATAAAGCGTCCGCACTTGCCGTCATTTAAGACTCCCTCAAGTCCGTAGCCGACCTCAATGCGTATATCGCGGCTGTCCATGACGAGCAGTATAAGCACGCCGTTATTTTCTTCCTTGTCGCCTATGCCCCATTTGCGCGCCGTTTTGATAGAAAAATCCTCTACGCTTTCTCCGCCTATGGAATCCATAGTCAGCACAACCACCTGCGGACCGCCGTTTGCGTTATATTCCTTACCGCGCTCAAATATATAGTTTTCCGTTTCGGTGTCGATCACGTTCGCGTAATCGTTAATGAAAAACCTGTCTGTGGGTAAAGGAATATCTGTTTTTGCAAAGGCGCATACGTTCAAAATCATCATGAGCAGCGCCGCAAACAGTGCAACGCCTCTTATTCTTAACCTTTTCATAGCATCAGAAATTTACATTCGGCACTGACTGCGCGCTCTCGTCCGCCGCAAACTGTTCTTTCTTCTCAAAGCCGAGCATATTGGCGAAAATATTTGTCGGGAATGAGCGAATCTTCACGTTGTACTTCTGAACCTTTTCGTTATAATCCCTGCGCGCAACGCTTATGCGGTTTTCCGTACCGGCAAGCTCATCCTGCAAGGACAGGAAGTTCTCGTTTGATTTCAGTTCGGGATAGCTTTCCGAAATGGCAAGAAGTCTGCTAAGCGCCGAGTCCAGTTCTCCCTCTGCCGCATTGATTTCATCTACTGTAGCCGCACCCGCAAGCTTTGCCCTTGCGTCCGAAACAGCCGTAAAAACCTCCGTTTCATGTGCCGCGTAGCCCTTTACGGTATTTACAAGGTTCGGTATTAAATCCGAACGGCGCTGCAGCTGTACCTGAACATCAGCAAATGCTGTATTCGTCCCCTCCTCAAGGCTAATCAGATTATTATAGCCGCCGACAAGCGACGCAATGATTATAACAACCACTGCTATTACAATACCAATAATTAAACCTTTTTTCTTCATCTCTTATCTCCTTATAATTCATTTTGCAAGGTGGAATGCTTCCTCAATATCGTCGATTTCTTCATCATTGATTGCCACTACCTCGCCCAAATCCTTTGCGGCTATTATAGCCTTTGCACTGTACTCCGCAACCTCAAGGCGGTCAAAAGCATTCAGAAGTCCGCTGCCTGTTACTATAACACAGTCGTTCTTAATTATAGCAATAGGCGTGTTCTCCTCAAACACCGCCGCCGTTTCTTTCGGGTGCATATAGTTTGCACCGAATTCCAGCTTCGGAATTGTACGCATAAGGATATAGCTTTCGGGAATAGTTCTCGAATCAAGCGCTTCATCCGTCACCGCAAACGCCATTATACACGGCGGATGCGCTATGATTATTGAATTTACATGCGGGTGCTGCTTATAAATTTCCCTGTGTAATTCGGCGCTCTTTGACGGCACTTTTCCAAGCTCCTTTAAATCACCCTGTATTTTTACAATATCCTCCGGCTCAAGATATTTTCTGTCCGAGCCTGTCGGGGTGATTATAAAGCTGTTGTCGTCAATACGCTGTGAGAATGTTCCCTGTGTGCTTGTGAAAAGCTGCTGATTATATGCTCTCTTTATCAGCTTGCATATTTCACGGCGCGCCTCCTTTTCCTCACTGCTTATATTATGCGCCACAAATTCGTCCATTGATACATTCTGACGTGATTTATACCATTCAATCTGTTCTGCTGTAAGCGGTTTCGGCGTGCCGATATTGTTCGCGTCAATTTCAAGTCTTGCGCTGAAATCAAGCGTTTCAAAGGACTTGAACGCATCAAACATAGACTTTGCACCGATAACAACACCGTGATTTTCAAGAATTACGGTGTTGAATCCCTTTGCAAATTCCTCACTTATCTTATCTCCCAAATCACCGCTGCCCGGAAGTCCGTACTTCGCCATACCTATCTCGCCGCAGGAGAATTTTACTGTGGGTATAAGGCTTGTGTCCGGCAGCTTTCTCACTATAGAAAACGCCACAAGTGCCGGCGGGTGCGCGTGAAGCACGGCTTTCAGATCAGGACGCGTCTTATAAATATGCTGATGGAACGGATATTCACTTGACGGCTTATGATTGCCTATTATCGTTCCGTCAGGCTTAATTCTTATCATATCGTTTCTCGTAAGACTTCCCTTGTCGATAGAACCGGGAGTTATCCATATGTCACCATTGTCATCCAAACTTGATAGATTACCTCCCGATGTGGTCGTCATGCCGTAGCCGTATATTCTTTCCATAAACATAACAAGCTGGTCGGCAGGATGAAGCATGTCTAAATTCATTGTAATTCCTCCTTTTTTATACCTTTATATGCACTTTTGTTTATACAAATTCCACAATATTATTGTACCTCAATACCTCTATTTTGTCAACATGACAATATATTAAAAAACAGAGGTTTTACCCTCTGTCCCTTATAAAGCCTTCTTTGCCGCCATTGCCGCGCCCACAATTCCCGCGTCATTAAACAGCTTGGCTATTCTTATGTCTGTTTTCGGCATGAACTTGTTGAAATCATACTTATATACAAATTCCTTTAGCGGTTTCAGGATAACGTCGCCCTCCTTGCTTATGCCGCCGCCTATGACGAGTATTTCGGGCTGAAACACGTTTACCACACTTACAATACCCTCTGCAATATAGCGTATATAATTATCCCTTACCTTTATTGCCGCCGCGTCGCCTGCCGCCGCACATTCAAAGGCTGTTCTTCCGCTTATATGTCCTGCTTTTTTAACCCATTCGTGCATGGCTGATTCGGGCGCAGCGTCAATCATTTCCTTTGTCTGTCTTCTTAATGCCGTTACGGACGCATAGCACTCAAAGCAGCCCTTTTTGCCGCAAGTACATTCTATGCCGTTCATTTCAACGGTCATATGACCGATTTCCGCGCCGGCACTGTTAAAGCCGCGGTAAATCTGCTTGTTTATGATTATTCCGCCGCCCACGCCCGTGCCGAGCGTTATAAACACAAAACTTTCCGTATCGTGTCCGCAGGCGATGTATTCGCCGTATGCCGCCGCGTTGGCGTCGTTTTCCATATGTATGGGAACATCAAAATATTTTCTTAATTCCTCTGCAACGGGTACTTTTTCCATTTTCAGATTTCCGGCGAAAACAACTATGCCGTTTTCGCTGTCTATCGTTCCCGGACTTCCTATGCCTATCGCCCTGACGTCTGCCATGGAAGCTCCTGCCTATTCTGTCACCTTTTCGCAAAGGAGCGCCATGTCCTTTACTATTTTCTTATATCCTCTGCCGCTGAGTGTAGGCATTGAAGCCTTTGCAAGTATTTCTCCGCCGTCACTTACCGCACCTACTGCAATATTTGTGCCGCCCAAATCTATTCCTATATACATATTCTTACCTCTCCGCATATAAAATCTACACCAATTATACCACGTTACTGCTTATTTTGCAAATTTATTGTATATAGCTTAAATCCGTGTTGTATCACTTGGGATTATGTGATATAATAATCTTATTGTAAATTAGCATTCGGGGGAATTGACGTGAAATATAAATACATTTTTTTCGATCTTGACGGAACGCTGACAGATCCGCAGGAGGGAATTACAAACTGCGTAAAATATGCGTTGGAGTATTATGGCATACACGAAACGGACTATTCAAAGCTTATGCGGTTTATAGGTCCGCCGCTTGTTTATTCGTTCCGCGAATATTACGGCTTCGACGAGAAAAAGTCGCTTGAAGCGGTTGACAAGTACCGCGAAAGATTTTCTACTGTCGGGCTGTTTGAAAACAAGGTATATGACGGCATTTACGATTTACTGCAAAAATTGGTGGACAGCGGGCACGTCCTTGCGCTTGCCACGTCAAAGCCAAAAGTGTTTGCGGACAGAATTATGTCAAAATACCGTCTGCGCCCGTATTTTAAGCTGATATGCGGCTCGGAGCTTGACGGCACACGAAACGATAAAAACGAGGTTATCGAATACGCTATTGAAAAGCTTGAATGTCCGCGCGAAAATGTTATAATGGTCGGTGACAGAAAGCAGGATATAATCGGCGCGAAAAAATGCTCCGTTGCTTCCTGCGGCGTGCGCTTCGGTTATGCTGAAGAAGGCGAGCTTGAGGAAGCCGGCGCAGACTTTATTGCGGATAATCTTGAAGATTTGCTTAAAATACTTATGCAGTGATAATTCCGGGAGGTACATCAATGAGATACAAACTTACAAAAGGTATTGAGAATAATCCGTCTGCCCTTGATATAAGGAAACGGGTATTTGTAGACGAACAGGGATTTAACGATGAATTTGATGATATTGACGCAATAGCATATCATGTAGTTTTGTTTGTTAAAAACAGGTATGCCGCCACAGGCAGACTATACAGCGGCGAAAACGGTGCTATGCACATAGGCCGAGTTGCCGTTCTGCGTGAATTCCGCGGCATGTCTCTTGGAAGCCTTGTAATCGCCGTGCTTGAAAAGAAGGCTTTTGATTCAGGCTTTAACAAGGTTGAATTATCGGCACAGGTACGTGTCATGGAATTTTACAAAAAGCTTGGATACATTGCTGTCGGAGAAGAATACATGGATGAGGATTGTCCTCATATAAAAATGGTAAAAAAACTGATATAATTTATAAAACGCTGAATAAAAAAATCATTCAGCGTTTTTTGTTCTTAATATATTATTTGCGTTCTTAATGCGTTCCTCGCTCGGCGGATTAATTCCGTCAAGCTTATATTCTATTCCAAGTTTTTCCCACTTAGGCTCACCAAGCGTGTGATAAGGCAGAACCTCCACCCTTTCCACGTTGTCAAGCGTGTCGATAAACTCGCGTGTTCTTGTAAGATACTCGTCATAGTCGCTCCTTTCGGGCACAAGCACGTGACGAATCCATATCGGCTTCTTTATTTCGGACAGATAACGCAGCATATCAAGGATATTATCATTTTTTCTGCCTGTAAGCTCAATATGCTTTTCTTCGTCAATATGCTTTATATCGACAAGCAGCAAGTCCGTATACTTCATAAGCTCCTCAAATTTTGAAAAAAACGGTTCCTCCCTTGTAAACGGTGCGCCGCTTGTGTCAATAGTTGTATGAACGCCCTGCGCCTTAAACTTTTTAAACAACTCAATCAGAAAATCAATCTGCATCAGCGGTTCGCCGCCGCTTACGGTAATGCCGCCGTCCTTTTTCCAGTACGCTTTAAAGCGCATAGCCTTTTTCACAAGGTCATCTGCTTCAATTTTTTCACCGCTCATCATGTCCCACGTGTCCGGGTTATGGCAGAACTGACAGCGCATGGGACAGCCCGAAACAAATATAATAAAGCGTACTCCCGGCCCATCAACGCTGCCGAAGCTTTCTGTAGAATGAATATAGCCGTACATAAATGCTCTCCTTTACACAGTTATGAAAAAGGGACTGCCCCTATGCGCTTTTTAACGCGACAGTCCCTTTAATAGCCTTCTTTTTTACAAGCTTTATTACATTGACTTGTGGCAGGTTCTTGAAATAACGTCAAGCTGCTGTTCCTTTGTCAGGTCTATGAACTTAACCGCATAGCCTGATACACGGATTGTGAAGTTTGCGTATTCTTCCTTTTCCGGATGCTCCATAGCGTCAATAAGCTTTTCTGTACCGAACACGTTCACGTTCAGATGATGCGCGCCCTGATCAAAGTAGCCGTCAAGAACGTTTACAAGATTATTTGTTCTCTCTGTATCATCGTGACCCAAAGCGTCAGGTGAAATTGTCTGTGTGTTTGAAATACCGTCAAGCGCGTACTCATACGGCAGCTTTGCAACTGAATTAAGTGATGCAAGCAGACCGTTCTTCTCTGCGCCGTAGGACGGGTTTGCGCCCGGTGACAGCGGTTCGCCTGCCTTTCTTCCGTCAGGAAGCGAAGAAGTAGCCTTACCGTATACAACGTTTGATGTGATTGTAAGAATTGATGTTGTCGGCTCACTGTTGCGGTATGTGTGATAGTGCTTAAGCTTGCCCATAAAGGTTTTAAGAAGCCATACTGCAATTTCGTCTGCTCTGTCATCATCGTTTCCGTAACGCGGGAAGTCACCCTCTGTTTCAAAGTCAACCACGATACCCTGCTCGTTACGTATTGTCTTAACCTTTGCGTACTTTATAGCGCTGAGTGAATCTACAACGTGTGAGAAGCCTGCGATACCCGTAGCAAATGTACGTCTTACGTCCGTATCAATAAGAGCAAGCTCGGCAGCCTCGTAATAATACTTATCGTGCATATAGTGGATTAGGTTTAATGTGTTCACATAAACACCGGCAAGCCATTCCATCATAGCGTCATACTTCTCCATTACCTCGTCATAATCAAGGTATTCCGATGTTATAGGCTTATAAGCAGGTCCTACCTGTGCAAGCGTCTTTACGTCAACACCGCCGTTGATAGCGTACATAAGGCACTTTGCAAGGTTTGCTCTTGCGCCGAAGAACTGCATTTCCTTACCTGTCTGTGTAGCTGATACGCAGCAGCAGATTGAGTAATCGTCGCCCCATACAGGACGCATAACGTCATCGTTTTCATACTGGACTGAGCTTGTTTTTACTGAAATGTACGCCGCGAATTTCTTGAAGTTTTCAGGAAGTCTTGACGAATACAGAACTGTAAGGTTAGGCTCAGGCGCGGGGCCCATGTTCACAAGTGTGTGCAGGAAGCGGTAGTCATTCTTTGTAATCATGTGTCTGCCGTCCTGACCGATACCGGCAACCTCAAGCGTTGCCCATACAGGGTCGCCGGAGAACAGCTGGTTATATGAATCAGGTCTTGCAAATTTAACCATTCTCAGCTTCATTACGAAATGGTCGATAAGCTCCTGCGCCTCTGACTCTGTAATTTTTCCGTTTTCCAAATCTCTTGTGATATATATATCAAGGAAAGTTGAAACTCTGCCCACGCTCATTGCCGCGCCGTTCTGTGTCTTGATTGCAGCAAGGTAACCAAAGTACAGCCACTGAACAGCCTCCTTTGCAGTCGTGGCAGGCTTTGAAATATCATAGCCGTATGAAGCAGCCATCTTCTTCATTTCGCCAAGCGATCTGTACTGCATCTGGATTTCTTCTCTCAGACGGATAACGTCGTCTGTCATTGTGCCGTCGCCGCAGTTGTCAAAATCCTTTGCCTTCTGCTCCATAAGGTAATCAATACCGTAAAGAGCCACTCTTCTGTAATCTCCCACGATACGGCCTCTGCCGTATGTGTCGGGCAGACCTGTTACAATCTTGTTCTTTCTGATTGCACGCATTTCAGGTGTGTACGCATCAAACACGCCCTGATTATGTGTCTTGTGATAATCCGTGAAAATCTTGTGCATTTCAGCGTCAGGCTCATAGCCGTACATCTTTAGGGAATCCTCTGCCATACGGATACCGCCGTAGGGCATAAATGCTCTCTTTAAAGGCTTGTCCGTCTGCAAACCAACTATCTGCTCAAGGTCCTTCAAGTCGTCGCTTATATATCCCGGTCCATGCGAGGTGATTGATGATACAATATTTGTATCCATATCAAGAACGCCGCCCTTTGCACGTTCCTCCTTCTGAAGCTCCTTCAGCTTACCCCATAGCTTATCTGTAGCTTCTGTCGGACCTGCGAGGAATGACTCATCGCCATCATAGGCGGTATAGTTATTCTGAATGAAGTCACGAACATCTATGGATTGTGTCCATTTTCCGGGCACGAAGCCTACCCATTCTTCTCTTTGTTCGTTTAGCATAATATCTCCTCCTGTTTATCTTTAAGTTGCTTTGCGGATACAGCTTCTGGCTGTATTTTTTTAAGTTCCTAACACTTTTTGCGTTAGAGCTCGCTAACCGCATATATATAGTATCACCTATATATAAAAAAGTCAATATATTGTGTCTTGTCTTTTTTGCCAAAAAAAGGGCGCTTTTTCGCGCCCTTTTTGGATATTATACTATTTTGGTGTATTTTATTATTTTCTTATCTTTCCGCACGCGATTTTTGCGCCCGAATTTCCGCTTGGCTGCGTTGTAAAATCATCAGGCTTGCTATGTATTATAATCACTCTGCCTATTACCTCATCCACTCTGAATCTGTTTGTGAATACAGACAGATACGCATATCCGTTATTACCGAAAAGCGGCGGCAAATCGCCCGCGTGGTACGGGTGCGGACAGCCGTCGGGATTGAAGTGCATTTTTGCGTCGGCAAAGGGGTCTTTTTCATTGCCGCTGCACTGCGTTCCCTCATGGATATGAAATCCGAATACTCCCCCGTCGCATTTATCCTGTTTACTTGGCAAGCCGAATATTTCCGCCGTCACAAGCACGCCGTTTTTCATTTGTCTTAGTGTAACAGTTCCGTGCAGCGCAGGATAATCCTTACTCCCCATAACTGCCGCCTTTGCCGTAACACTCTGCTGTATGTGATTGCTGTTTTTTCTGCCTATATTCATAACACATTACCTCCTATGTATTATGTTATGCGGCGGCAGACAAATTTATTTTTAATTCTGCTTTCTCACAATGGTGTAATCATCACCCATTCTGAAATAGTGGCAGTTATCATTATTTCCTCTCACAAATCTGTACATTTCGTCCTCGTCCAGATTCATTGCGCAGCAATAGCACTCATATTCTTCATCATAATAATAGTTCATACAAATTTCGCAATTACTTTTCATCACAGCCACCTCTTTCTGTAAAAATATTGTATCATATACATCAAATATTTACAATAAATATTGACTAAATTCTCTGTTTTATTGTATAATTAAGCTATAGAATAATAAGATGAACGGAGGCATTATCATGAAATTCAAAGAAAACACAGATTATGACCTTATAGGTCTTGGCGAGGTCATGCTAAGACTTTCACCGCCGGACAAGGAAAAGATTTCACAGAGCGAAACCTTCGACAAGAATGCGGGCGGAAGTGAGCTGAACGTCGTATCGGGCGCGGCAATGCTTGGCATACGCTCCGCCATTATCACAAAGCTGCCCGAGAACAAAATGGGACATTTTATCCGCAACAAGATACGCTACGGAAATGTATCGGACGACTACATAATTTACGACCACTCACCCGAAAAGCGTCTTGGAATTTACTACTACGAAAGCGGCGCTTATCCGAGAAAGTCATCTGTTATTTATGACAGAGCAAACTCCAGCTTCTGCTCATTGTCGCTTGATGAGCTGCCCACGGATATTTACAGCAAGACAAAAATATTCCATATTTCAAGCATAACTCTTGCTCTTGACCCTCATCTTAAAGAAAATTCACTGGGCATGATAAAGAAATTCAAGGAGGCGGGCGCGTACATTTCCTTTGACGTAAACTACCGCGCGTCACTGTGGAGCGAGGATGAGGCAAAAAAGGTTGTTGAGTCAATCTTCCCGTATGTGGACTTCCTGTTTGTTTCAGAGGAAACCTCCCGCAGAATGTTGCAGCGCACAGGCACTCTTGAAGAAATCATGCAGGGCTACGCAAGCGATTACGGCTGCAAGCTGATAGCAACAACAAGACGTGAGGTTGTAAGCCCTACGCACCACAACTTCAATTCAAAAATGCTTTTTGACGGCAAATTCTATGAGGAAAAGCCTTACAACAACATTGAGGTTATCGACAGAATAGGCTCGGGTGACGCTTACCTTGCCGGTGTGCTTTACGGTCTTATCAAGCACGGTACTCCGGAAAGAGCTCTTGAAATAGGAAACGCGCTTTCAGCAGTTAAAAACACAGTCATTGGTGATATGTCCGCAAGCAGCATTGACGAAATTGAAAATGTAATCAAATCGCACAAGGCGACAGGACATCAGGACGAAATGGTAAGATAGAGGTTGTTGAATTTGAAAAAACTCATTTTATCGGCAGTGGTGCTGTCAGTGCTGTTATGCGCTCCTGCGGCATTTGCCGACGGATATTTGTTCACGCTTAAAGAGGAGATTGCCGTTCCTTTTTCGCTTGACAGCGATATTGAGCGTGTGCCGATTTCAAGTGAAATTATGTATAAGGCAGACACCATTGATGAAATATATAATTTTGTAAACGAGGACAGCATTGTTGACATTATTTACAATTGCGATATTGAACTTTTTGACGCGCCGAACGACCCTTATTATGCCAGTCAATGGAATTTATACGACACTCACGCGCTTTATGCCTATGAAAAAGGACTTCGCGGTGACGGTGTGAAAATAGGCATCATTGATTCCGGTATTAACTACGGTCATGAGGATATAAACACCGACAAGATTGTACAACGCTACAACGTGTTTGATGAAACAGATAATGTGACCGACGAGTACGGCCACGGCTCATTTGTTTCGGGAATTATCGGCGCGGACACAAACAACGGCATCGGCGTCGCAGGAATTGCGGACAAGGCTGACATATCCATGTATAAGATATTCAACGGCAAAACCACTTCACTTGAAAATTTTATTATAGGCTTCGACAGAGCGATTGAAGATGGCTGCGACGTTATCAATCTGAGTCTTGGCGTGAATACCACTGACATTGCCACAATAAATCAGTTTCAGGCAATGGTAAACAGAGCCGCAGAAAAAAATATAATTGTGGTTGCTGCTGTCGGCAACAACTCCGACAGCAGAAAAAATTATCCTGCTGCCTGCGACAACGTAATCGGTGTAGGTTCGGTAAACAAATCACATACACGCTCCTCATTCTCAAACTACAATAATAGTGTATTTGTGACAGCACCAGGAGAATATCTTGTAAGCACATGGTACGGCTCATCGTCAAGCTACGCCCCCAACGGCGGAGTATATACAGG
>CAMCPC010000012.1 GCA_945876665.1 uncultured Oscillospiraceae bacterium | reverse complement strand
TATCTTCAAGCTCTTACAGCGACAACAGAAATATAAGCATAAGCGGCAACAGCGCCGATATTGTGGACGCACTGAAAAACAGAGTTGGGCTGACTATTGCGCATAGCAGATATTACTAAGGAGGAAGACAATGAGAAACGGATTTAAATTCAACGGCCGCCATTCATCGGAGTTTGATGTGACGGTAAGAACAAAATCGAGGCCGATACGTCCCGAAGCAAAAAGCTTTACGATTGATTTGCCAAGCCGTGACGGCGAATATGATTTTTCTTTGTCAAATCCTCAGAATAGAGAACATTTTTATGACAGGACATTTATCGTGACGCTTAGTCTGTACGCGGAAAATCTTATGAAAATGCAGAACAAGCTTATGGAGATTTCAAAGTGGCTTACAGGCAGAGGTGCTCTTATATTTGATGATATACCATCCGTAATATGGAACGGGAAAATTACTGACGAAATTATTTATATGCCCGAGCATGACGGCAGAAAGGCTGTGTTGGAGGTGTCCTTCCGCGTACAGCCCTTCGGTTCGTGTATATTCGGTACGGAGGGACCTGTGATGGATTGCGCAGAGGTACACCTCGATTCCACAATACCTATTGACTTCGACGAGCTGTATACCGTCAGCGCGGCAAACGGACAGAGTATAAATATAATAAATTTCGGCGACAGACCAATAAGACCTGTTATCACCATAACAGGCGGCGCGTCTGATATGACGCTGCGCATGAACGGCAAAACGCTTGATTTCAGCGCGGGTGGTGATGTTGTGGTGGATTGCGAAAAGCAGACTGTGACCAACGCAAACGGAAGTGTAATGGTTTCGGGTGAGTTTCCGGAATTGCAGCCGGGCGGCAATGTGCTGCATGTCGGAAATTCAAATTCCGATACGCTGACCTTTGATATATCTTTTACACCGCAGTTTATGTACGGCGCAGATTTAGACAATCTGGATTGGGGTGATAACTATGCTTAAACTTTTTCCGCATGACAGCACAAGCTTTGAAAAGGGAATTGTACTTAATGACGCCTACGGTGTGCGCGTAACGCATGAAATAAACGGTACGCGTATGCTTGAATTTTCGTATCCGCTTGATGAAAAGTCGGATTTGATAAGTGAAAATAAAATTGTGGTGTGTGAGGGGCAAGCATACAGGATAATCAAGGCGGTGCGGAACAGGGGAGAAACGGCGGTGTTGCAGGCGGAGTGCCATCATGTGTATAATGCCGACGCGCCGAATGTTCATATACAGAATCTGCCCGACATGATGGGTGTAAAACCCGTGAAGGTACTAAAAAAGGCTTTTACAGGCACGAAGTTCTCGCTCATCAGTGACGCTGAGCTGCAAAGCCTTGGTATGAGAAGCGTGGATTATGACGGGTTTTTGATAGACTATTTTTCAACGGATAAGACAAATCCGTTTGACGTGGTAAAAGCAGTTATAGAAAACTGCGGCAAGGGCGAAATATACGCAGACAATTACAAAATCGCGCTGGTGGAGCGTATCGGTAAAGATACAAATATCCGTCTTGACCTGACGAAGAATATGCAGAATATTTCCGTTGAGCGCGACATAACGGACATGGTGACGCGCCTGTATCCCTACGGCAAGGACGATGCGCATATCGGCAGCGTAAACGGAGGATGTCAGTATATCCAGAGCGCGAACGCGTCAGTATACGGTGTGCGTGAGGGCTACCGCGATTATTCCGATTACACAGAGCCGGAACAGATAATGAGCCGCGCGCTGTGGGAGTTCGATTTGAGAAATGATGAGCGTATTGACGTGCCGTGCGTAAATATAACGGGCACATATGCGGATATATCAAAGATAGCGGAGTATGGCGAAGCGGAGCAGGTACATATTGGTGATTATGTGACAGTAATCGACAACGGCAATGAAATTTCGGAGCGTGTAATCAAGCTTGAATATTACCCGTATCAGAACGACAGCACCGTTATATCAATCGGCAGGGTGAAAAAGGACTTGTTCTTCTACCTTAATCAAATGGGTAAGCTTACAAGAAGCTATAGTAAGGTATCTACCAGCAGCGGCAAGGTAAAGGCAAAATCTGTTTCGGGTACTATAACAAATTCAGGTTTGTCCGTGACAACCTCTGTCGGGGAGATGTCTATTGTATCGGATATGATGAAGATAACAAACGGCGGCGCGCTGAAATTGCAGTTGGGAAATTTTAACGGAAAATTTATGTGCAGGATTATGGATAACAGCGGAAACTGTGCCGTGCAGATTTGTGATGACGGAAGGATGTTATTCACGGGCGACCTGACGGCAAAGGAGATTACAATGGGAGATAATACAATAGGAATAAATTCGGACGGGCAGCTTTGCATCAACGACAAGGTGATACAGACGCTCTGATGAATGGAAAGGAGTGGTTTGGTGGATAAGATATTTAATACAATCAGTATATTTGTTGGTATAGCCGGCGGAGCGGTTGCCATGATATTCGGTCATTGGGACACGATATTATGGGGGCTTGCGGCGCTTATGACACTTGATTATGTAACAGGAGTTATAAAGGCGGTTTACACAAAGAGTGTGTCGAGTGAAACAGGGTACAAGGGAATACTGAAAAAAATTACAATACTTGTAATAGTGGCGCTTGCCAATATCATGCAGGTGGTGACAGGCGGAGTGGTGGCGATACGAGAAATGGTAATTATGTTTTACATAGCGAACGAGGGTATAAGCATACTGGAAAATGTGGCTGCCGTATCGCAGAGGATGCCTGATGCGCTGAAAAACATACTCTTGCAGCTAAGGGATAAAAATGAGGAGTAACACAGAAATATATCAGTGCATATAATATATATGTCGAGGTGATTTAGTATGATAGTTGGAATAAACTGCGGACATACCGTAAGCGGCAGCATAGGCAGCGGTGCGGTAGGGTACCTTAAAGAGAGTGATGAAACGCGCGTAATCGGCTACAGACTTATGGATTACCTGCGTTCGAGGGGTGTGACAGTGGTGGACTGCACCAATGATTACGCTTCAACCGTCAGCGAAAATTTAAGTCGGATTGTTGCAATGGCAAATGCACAGCCGCTTGATTTGTTCGTGTCAATACACTTCAACAGCGGCGGCGGACGCGGCACGGAGGTATTCACATATAACGCGGAAAAGTTCAAACAGGCGGAGCTTGTATGCGAGAATATGGCGAAGCTTGGGTTTGTGAACCGCGGAATAAAGGACGGGTCAAACCTGTACGTGGTACACCGTACAAACGCGCGCGCAATGCTTGTTGAGGTGTGCTTTGTGGACACGAAATCCGATGTGGATTTGTATAACAGTGTCGGAGCAGATGCCATTGCAAAAGCAATAGGTGATGCAATAATCGGTGAAAAAATGGAGGAGGAGCTTACAATGTCGCAGTACGAGGAATTGAAAGGGCTGATAGCAAATCAGTCCGCAAGGGTAGACGTTTTGCAGAACGAGGTTTATAAGCTTGAAAACCCGATGATTTATAATTATATAGACAGCAATATGCCTGAATGGGCAAGGGAAGCCGTGCAGTGGTGCGTGGATAACGGAATTGTTGTCGGCACGGGTGACGGACTTAATCTTGACGATATGAAGCTGTGGACCTGCGTGATTATCTACCGCCTTGCGGCAAATCTGAATAAATAACGCTGAAAAGGCTGCCTTAGGGCAGCTTTTTTGCGTGAAATAAAATTCAAATATCTATTGTAATATTAAATAAAATATGATAAAATAATTTTGATGGGCAGTATTTCTATGAAAATTGCACCTGACCTTTGAAAGTCGCTTTAGTGGTATTATCGGGAGGCGGTAATATGGGCGAAACAGGTTTTATCGGAGCGGGAAAGTGCGGCATGAGTCTGGCTTACTATTTCAGAAGCAAGGGCATTAAAATCAGCGGTTTTTCTTCGCGGGGTAACAATACAGAGGATTTTGAATTTTTAAGCTGCGCGGAACTTTTACGCAGAAGTGACGTAATTTTTATAACCGTCACCGATACGGCAATTCCGCAAATATGGAATGAAATACGGCATATGGATTTAACGGATAAAATAATATGCCATTGCAGCGGCTCTGTGTCAAGTGAAATTTTTGAGGGCGCAAATCCCGAAACGGTTTGCTCTGTTCATCCGATGATGGCATTTAACAGCCGTCATACGTCAATAGAAGCCATATCCAAAGCATTTTTCACCATTGAGGGCGGAAAAACGGCTGTGGATAAGGTATCTGAAATTCTTTCAATATGCGATAACAATTTTAAAGTGATTACAAGTGAAAACAAGGCGAAATACCATGCGGCGGCGTGTTTTGCGTCTAATTTTGTTGTGTCCGTCTGCTATGAGGCGGTAAAGCTGCTTACGGAATGCGGCTTTAATAAGGACGAGGCGCGAAAAGCGTTAAGCAATCTTATGCGCTGTAATATGGAAAACATCATAGACGTTGGCTGTGAAAGGGCAATAACAGGTCCTGCAATCCGCGGTGACACGGTAACGCTTGACAGGCATATGAAGGTGCTTGATGAGCAAGAAAGAATTTTATACAATGCACTAACGGACGTTATACTTGATATGAAGGAGAAAATTGAGGGAAATGAAAACTACAACAGCGACCTTTAAAAAAGCAAAGCAGAGCGGTGAAAAAATAACAATGCTGACCGCATACGACTACTCTACGGCAAAGCTGGAGGATACGGCAGGTGTGGAGTCCATTCTTGTGGGCGACTCACTGGGCATGGTTGTGCTTGGATATGAAAACACGCTGTCAGTCACAATGGAGGATATGATTCACCACAGCGCGGCGGTTGCGCGCGGCGCGGAAAACGCGCTTGTTGTAACGGACATGCCGTTTATGTCATATCAGACGTCAGTGTATGACGCTGTAGTGAACGCGGGCAGACTTATTAAAGAGGGACACGCCGACGCGGTAAAGCTTGAGGGCGGCGTGAAGTTTAAGGAGCATATACGCGCCATTGTTGACGCGTCAATCCCCGTTATGGGGCACATAGGCATGACGCCGCAATCGGTGAACGCGTTTGGCGGCTTTAAGGTACAGGGAAAGAGTATTGAGGACGCGAAAAGGGTAATTGAGGACGCAAAGGCTGTGGAGAAGGCCGGCGCGTTTGCGGTTGTGCTTGAATGTGTGCCTGCGGCGCTTGCGGAGTATATAACGGAAATATTAAGCATACCCACAATCGGTATAGGCGCGGGAAGTAGCTGTGACGGTCAGGTGCTTGTGTATCAGGATATGCTTGCGATGTATTCCGATTTCACCCCGAAATTTGTAAAGAAATTCGGAAATATCGGCGAGAGCATGACGGCAAGCTTTAAAAAGTATTGTGAAGAAGTAAAATCGGGCGAGTTTCCTGCAACGGAACACACCTTTAAGATAGATGATGAGGTTATGAAAGCTATAACGGAGGAAAATTAAATGCAGATTATTAAAAAGATAGATGAGCTTAGAAAAATAATAAAGGACTGGAAAAGAGAAGGTCTGACAGTAGGACTTGTGCCGACAATGGGTTATCTGCACGAGGGACACAAGAGCCTTATCGACAGGGCGGTAAAGGAAAATGACCGCGTTGTGGTCAGTGACTTTGTGAACCCGACGCAGTTCGGTCCTAACGAGGATTTTGAAAGCTATCCGCGCGACATAAACGCTGACGCGGCGCTGTGCGAGAGCGCGGGCGCAAGCATTATCTTCAATCCCGAGGCTGACGAGATGTACGACAATGCGCTGACCTTTGTTGACATGAACAAAATTACAAAGGTGCTTTGCGGTAAGACAAGACCTATACATTTTTCGGGTGTATGCACTGTTGTGAGCAAGCTGTTTAACATTGTAACCCCCGACAGAGCGTACTTCGGACAGAAGGACGCACAGCAGCTTTGCGTTATAAAGAAAATGGTCAAGGACTTGAATTTTGACATAGAAATTGTCGGCTGTCCGATTATTCGCGAAGAAGACGGACTTGCAAAGAGCAGCAGAAACACTTATCTCAACGCGGAGGAACGCAAAGCGGCACTTTGCTTATCGCGTTCGCTTGAAATCGGCAAGGCTATGATTGCAAAGGGCGAAAAGAATGTTAAAACAATCATTGACGCGATAAAGACGGAAATTGAAAAAGAGCCGCTTGCAAGGATTGACTATGTGGAAATGGTTGACTTTAATGAGCTTGAACCGCTTGATGAGGTCAAAATGCCGCTTTTGTGCGCAATGGCGGTATATATCGGAAAGACAAGATTGATAGATAATTTCATTATGGAGTAAGGAGTTTACAAATGGAATTGACAATGCTTAAAGGAAAAATTCACCGCGCCACTGTCACACAGGCGGAATTGGACTATGTGGGCAGTATAACGGTCGACACCGCGCTTTTGAAGGCGGTGGGAATACTTGAATATGAAAAGGTGCAGATAGTTGATATAAACAACGGCGAGCGTTTTGAAACGTACACAATCGCGGGCGAGGAAAATTCGGGCGTTATATGCCTTAACGGCGCGGCGGCAAGATGCGTGCAAAAGGGCGACAAGATTATCATAATGGCATATTGCAATATGGACGCAGAGGAGGCAAAGATGCACAAGCCGACAGTGGTATTTGTGGACGGAGATAACAAAATCAAACAGATTTCGGAATACGAAAAGCACGGACAGATAAAATAAGGATGGTATTATATGATTACAAGAGAACAGCTTGAAAATTATCCGCTGCCGACAGATGAGGAAATAAATAGTGCGCTTGACACAGCGGCGGAGCTTGTAAAGAAAAACACAGATGAATTTTTTGATTGTTTCCCGAAAGCGAACAGCGAAAATAACTTTTACGGAAAATCATACAACACCGATTGGACGGAGGGCTTTTGGACAGGCGAGGTGTGGCTTGCCTATGAGCGGTGTGGTGATGAACGGTTAAAGGAGGCGGCGCTTTGTCAGGTGGAGTCCTTTCTTAACAGAATAGAAAAGCATATCAATGTTGACCACCATGACATGGGATTTTTGTATACTCCGTCATGTGTTGCGGCGTATATGCTGACGGGCAGTGAAAAGGGCAAAAAAGCCGCGCTTATGGCGGCGGATAATCTGATGATGCGCTTTCAGGAAAAGGGACAGTTTTTTCAGGCATGGGGCGCAATGGACGACAGAGATAATTACCGCCTTATAATAGACTGTCTTATGAATATGCCGCTTTTGTTCTGGGCGAGTGAGGTAACAGGCGACAGCCGTTACAGCGACAAGGCAAAGGCGCATATAAAGACCGCTATGGATTATGTGGTGCGCGAGGATAATTCCACGTACCATACATATTTCTTTGACCCCGACACAGGCGCGAGCGTCAGAGGTGTTACAAATCAGGGAAACCGTGACGGCTCTGCATGGGCGCGCGGTCAGGCGTGGGGAATATATGGAAGTGCGCTTGCCTATGAAAAGACAGGCAATGAAGCGTACATTGATATATTCAGACGCGTTACGGATTATTTTATTGAGCATTTACCAGAGGATTTAGTGCCCTACTGGGATTTTGACTTTGACACGGGAAGCAGTGAGCCAAGAGATTCCTCGGCAGGTGTAATTGCTGTGTGCGGTATGCTTGAAATGGCGAAAAGATTGCCCGAAAATGAGGCGCGGTATTACACCGCGGCGGCAAAGCGCATTTTAAAGGCGGTTATGGATATGTGCGCGGTGGAAAGCGCACAGCAGTCCAACGGACTGTTGTTGCACGGCACATACGCGCGAAAAACTCCCACAAATTCATGTCATAACGGCGGCGTGGACGAGTGCAACACATGGGGAGATTACTTCTATATGGAGGCGCTTACAAGGCTGACGAAGAATTGGGAACTGTATTGGTAATAAAAAAGGAATTGTCGTATGACAATTCCTTTTAATATTTTTATCTTGTTACTATATCAACAGGCACGTTGAATATTTTTGCAACCTTTAATATTGTGTCGATATGTCTGCCCGTAGCGGCCGCAAAATGGTGAGTTGGACCGCATTCGCTCCAGCGGTTTACAAATTCTCTTGCACCGCAGGTGAAGCGTGTTCTCATATTTGTATCACCGAAGGAAAGAATTTTACCCTCTTCATTAATACCCTCTGCAACAATAAATTTGAAATGACCGTCTCCGTCCTGAGTAATGGCAAGATAAGTTACCGGACCCGTATACGGATAGAACTGCGTCAGATAACCGCCGCCTGTCTTTCCGTGGAATACCTTTACAATCTTCATTGTCGGCTTTTTATCGGAAATATCCGCGTCGCCGGAGCCGCTGTGACCGATAATTGCAATATCGTCATTAAAGTCAATCGAATACATTTCGGCAAGCTGACCTGTTCCCGAAATTGTCTTTAAAATACTCATAGCCATGGCAACCTTCATATCGCCTTCAACCGCACAGGCTGTTCCCTGCTTGATAAGCATTGAAAATGCAGGAATAAGCATACTGTCAAGCACGCCTGCTTTACCCTGAGCATAGCCGTCATAGTGTGAAGCTATCAGACCGAGTTTCTCGTCCTTAACCCACTGCTCAAATGCAACAACGTATTTTGCCATTTCCCATACTTCTTCAATACTTCCGCCGCCTTCAATGTCGAAGGTATCAAGAATATCCTGAGCCTTTGCGCGGATTACAGCCTCATCGTCAATATTGTCTGCTATTGCCCACATTTTTTCCCAGTCAAACTGCTTTGTATATAAATTCATTCTTCTGTAAAGGTTTGATTCATCAATGTAAAGATCCATCATGCCGGGATAGGGTCTGCCTATCTGAGCAATATTTGTATCTCTGAATCTTCTTCTTACCTGAGCAGCACGACACCAGTCTTCAATCTCCGTCTGAACAGCAGGGTCTCCGCCTTCGACAACACCTGTGATTACCGCGTGTCTTTTTCCGAATCTTTCAAGGTCTGCCACCATTTCGCCTACAGCGCCGCAGGCATAGCCTTCGCCGAGCCATGATGCAATATCGGTATGGTCATAATCCAGAGCCTTAAGTTTCTGAATATTTACAAGAACAACCGGAACATCAAGATCCTTTACAGCCGGAAGCATATTGTAGGATGTAGCGTATGTAAGAAGCTGAAGGAATACCAAATCAACATCTGCGGCGCGGAATAAATCTCCTGCAGCCTGTGACTGTTCCTTCGTTGTTACCATTCCTCCATCAATAATTTCAACAGTATCCGGAATCGTCTTTTTAAACGCGTCATACTGAGCTTCAAATTCCGGTACCAATGACGGGAACTGCGGTAAATAAGCTCCCAGTGCAATAGAAAATACACCTACTTTTGCCTTTGTTTCAACTAACATTATTATCTTCTCCCTCCGTTTTATACAAAATTGCCGAAACTTCTCGGATATTAAGCCGTCCGTACACCCGAGAATCCGCAAATACACCTCAATGCAGAGAAATACCTTCCTCTGCCGTTAGATTTATTATACAATAAACAGAATAATAAGTCAATAAGCTTAAAGACAAAACATTATAAATATCAGGGTAAATGCAGATGAGGCTGTCGGCAAATTTTGCCGACAGCCTCTGATATTACATATTTTCCATTGATTTGATGCTTTCAAGCACCTTTTCAAGCATTTCCTTATACTTTTCGCCCTTGGCTCTTTCCTCGTCAACAACCTTTGCCGGTGCTTTGTTTACAAATCCCGGATTATTAAGCTTGCCCTCAACGCGCTTGATTTCGCCCTCAAGCTTTTTCTTCTCCGCGTTAAGACGCTCAAGCTCTTTGCTCTTGTCTACAAGCTCGTCAAGCGGCAGATAAATTTCGGCTGACGGAACAACCACGTTAACCGCATTGTCGCTTATGCCGCTCTTGTCTGTTTGTACAACAGCCTCACTTGCTGATGCAAGCTTTTCAAAGAACGCCTTACCCTGTTCGAATACATCGGTTTTAGCCGTAACGATAATAACTTTCGCTTTCTTTGACGGCGGAACATTCATTTCCGCTCTGCGGTTTCTGATTGCGCTTATTGCCTGCATGATTAGCTCCATGCTTTCCTCATCCTGCGGGAAGTTCAATTTCTCGTCATACTCGGGCCACTGGCTTATCATTATACTTTCGCCCTCATGCGGCAGGTTCTGCCAGATTTCCTCGGTGATAAACGGCATGAACGGGTGCAGAAGCTTCATTGTATTTGAAAGCACGTATGTCAGCACATACTGCGCTGTTTTCGCTGTCGGGTTTTCCTTGTCGAACAGTCTTGGCTTTACAAGCTCGATGTACCAGTCGCAGAAGTTTTCCCAAATGAAGTCATAAAGGTTTGACAGGGCAACGCCCAGCTCAAACTTATCAAGATTTTCCGTAACAACCTTTACAACCTCGTTGTATCTTGACAAAATCCACTTGTCCTCAAGCTGTAAATCCGCCAAATCGGGCAGCTTGTTTTCAGTAATGTCAAGGTTCATCAGCGTAAAGCGTGACGCGTTCCAAATCTTGTTTGCAAAATTACGGCTCGCCTCCACACGCTCAATATAAAAACGCATATCGTTACCGGGCGCGTTACCTGTTGCAAGCGTGAAGCGCAGCGCGTCCGCACCGTATTTTTCAACTATTTCCAATGGGTCAATACCGTTGCCCAGTGATTTACTCATCTTTCTGCCCTGACTGTCGCGTACAAGACCATGAATGAATACGTGCTTGAACGGTACTTCGCCTGTGTGTTCAAGGGCGGAGAACATCATTCGCATTACCCAGAACGGAATAATGTCATAGCCTGTTACAAGCACGCTTGTGGGGTAGAAGTAGTCCAATTCCTCCGTCTTGTCGGGCCAGCCGAGTGTTGAGAAAGGCCACAATGCTGATGAGAACCATGTGTCAAGGGTGTCGGGATCCTGGCGCATTTCCTTGCCGCACTTGGGGCATATTGCCTTATCTTCCTTTGTTACGACCATTTCGCCGCAGTCGTCGCAGTAGAACGCGGGTATTCTGTGTCCCCACCAAAGCTGACGCGAAATACACCAGTCACGGATATTTTCAAGCCAGTGGAAGTATACCTTTTCAAAATGCTCGGGAACAAATTCCGTTTCCTTGTTCTTTACAGCATCAATAGCCGGCTGCGCAAGCGGTTTCATCTTTACGAACCACTGCTTTGAAACAATCGGTTCTACGGTTGTTCCGCAGCGGTAGCACTGACCTACGTTGTGGCTGTGGTCCTCAACCTTAACAAGAAGTCCCTGCTCCTCAAGGTCTTTTATCATTGCCTTGCGGCATTCATATCTGTCCATGCCCTCATACTTGCCCGCGTATGAGTTCATTGTTGCGTCGTCGTTCATAACCTTAATCTGTTCAAGGTTGTGGCGCTGACCTACCTCAAAGTCATTGGGGTCGTGTGCGGGCGTAATCTTAACGCAGCCTGTACCGAACTCCTTATCAACGTATTCGTCCGCGATAACGGGGATTTCACGTCCTACAAGGGGAAGTACAAGCATCTTGCCGATTAAATCCTTGTAACGCTCGTCCTCGGGGTTTACGGCTACCGCCGTATCACCGAACAGCGTTTCGGGACGCGTTGTGGCGATTATAACGAAATCGTCGCTGTCCTTGATCGGGTACTTGATGTGCCAGAAGTGACCTGCCTGCTCGGCATGCTCAACCTCCGCGTCAGAAAGCGCGGTGATACAATGCGGACACCAATTTATAATTCTTGAACCCTGATAAATAAGTCCCTTGTTGTAAAGGTTTACGAAAACCTCTTTAACAGCCTTAGAGCAGCCCTCGTCCATAGTAAAGCGTTCTCTGTCCCAATCACATGACGAGCCGATTTTCTTAAGCTGATTTATAATTCTGCTGCCGTACTGATTTTTCCAGTCCCATACTCTTTCAAGGAACTTTTCACGTCCCAAATCGTAGCGTGTAAGTCCCTCCTTTTCACGAAGCTCCGCTTCAACCTTAATCTGTGTTGCGATACCTGCGTGGTCTGTGCCCGGTACCCAAAGAGCGCTGTAACCCTGCATTCTCTTGTAACGGATAAGAATATCCTGCAGGGTTTCGTCAAGCGCGTGACCCATATGCAGCTGACCTGTTACGTTTGGGGGCGGAATAACGATTGTGAAAGGCTTTTTGTTCTTGTCCACCTCCGCGTGGAAATAACCCTTTTCCACCCATTCGTTATACAGCTTGTCCTCAAACTCCGCCGGATTATAATTTTTTGCTATATTTTTTGCGTCTTCCATTTATATTAACTCCTTTATCTTCCTATAATAAATACTGCTAAAAATGCGATAACCGCCAGTGCAAGCGCGATGTATTTGACTCGCAGAACCAGTCCCTCTATCGGCTCTTTTTTTAGGACCTTTTCGATTATAAGCTTTGCCTTGAAGGTCATAACAAGCGCGATAAGTCCGACTAACAGAGCCGCAATTTTTATTGCTGTCACAATACACACACCCTTTCGTTTCGTATTTCGGAAGAAAAATTACTCCATTTAATTATTATCGCATTTTAATGTATTTTTGTCAAGGCAAAACTTGCATAATTATCGGAATATCAATACAAAATATAGATATAATATATTTAAAATAAACTAACAAGCATAAAAACGCAGTTTGCGGAATAAATATAACTTGATGACAAGAGCATTTTAATTACAACAGAGGAGGTTTATACACATGGATAACAATGTATCAAACAATCAGGCAGCAGTCATAGGCACAATTGA
>CAMCPC010000011.1 GCA_945876665.1 uncultured Oscillospiraceae bacterium | reverse complement strand
GAAACCAGAAGCGCTAAAAGCGCCGCCGGTATCCTTTTCATAAAAACCTCCGTTCTTTTATGCTTACAGTGCAAAATCGTTCCCCGCGTTATTATAGCATATAGCCTCAACAATCTTTCCAAGTGTGTCCATGTCGCATGGGAACTCACCGTTTTCCACCCATGTGCCAAGAAGATTACACAGAATTCTTCTGAAATATTCGTGTCTTGTGTATGACAAGAAGCTTCTCGAATCGGTAAGCATTCCGACAAATTTGCACAGTGCGCCAAGATTTGCAAGTGCCTTCATCTGCTCCGTCATGCCGTCGCGCTGGTCATTGAACCACCAGCCCGAACCGAACTGTATTTTACCTGCCACGCTGCTGCCCTGGAAGTTTCCGAGCATTGTACCAAGCACATAGTTATCTTTTGGATTTAATGTATAAAGAATAGTCTTCGGAAGCTTGTCCTCACTTTCAAGAGCATTTAAAAGCTTTGAAAGCGGATATGCGATACAGTAATCGCTGATTGAGTCAAAGCCGGTGTCCGCACCAAGCTTTGCGAACATTCTCGAATTGTTGTTTCTTAATGCTCCGATATGCAGCTGCATTGCCCAGTCAAGCTCCTTATACTTTTTGCCGAGCTGAATTAATGTGTATGACTTATATGCGTCAACCTCCTGCTGTGTGAGCTTTTTGCCCGACATTGCCGCCTTAAAGATTGTGTCAGCCTCCTGCTGTGTTGTTTCCTCAAAGGGAACACTGTCAAGAGCATGGTCACTTATTCTGCATCCCGCCTCATGGAAAAATTCTATTCTCTTGTATACCGCTTCTATAAGGTCTTTGTAGCCTTCTATCTTCATACCTGCCGCCGCAGAAAGCTTTTCTATGTACGGAGCAAATGTCTCCTTGTCAATGTTTATCATAAAATCGGGACGAAACGCCGGCAATACCTTTGCGTTTACGTGTCCCTTTTCTGCGATTTTCTTATGTGTTTCAAGGCTGTCCACAGGGTCGTCAGTTGTGCAGATAACAGCCACATTTGAGCTGTTTATAAGCTTTGCGGGACTCATCTGTGTTTCCTTTATAACCTTATTTGCCTTTTCCCATATTTCCTCGGCAGTATCCTCTCTTACAACTGTGTCAATGCCGAAATATCTCTTAAGCTCAAGATGCGTCCAGTGATAAAGCGGATTACCAATGGCATACTGAAGACATGAGCAGAACGCCTTAAACTTTTCCTCATCGCTCCTGCCGCCTGTTATATATTCCTCGTCAATGCCGCAGGAACGCATATAACGCCACTTGTAATGGTCTCCGCCAAGAAAAATCTGTGTGATGTTATCAAAAGGCTTATCCTCATAAATCATCTGCGGACTTAAATGACAATGATAGTCAAAAATAGGCATTTTTTCCGCATGCTCCTTATAAAGAACCTTTGCCGTTTCATTTGTAAGCATAAAATTTTCATCTAAAAACTGTTTCATGAGTATTTATCTTCCTTTCTTTTTCGGTAATAATATAATTTTATTATACATCATCTTTTAGTTTATTGCTACTGTTTTTTTTGACTTGAATTAAAGAATATTTGTTTAATACGTCCAAAAATACGTTTTTACTGCTGCCATACTTGGTTATCGGATGGCGATAGCAAAAAAACAGTTGTTTTTAAGGTTGTTTTGTGATATAATAGTTTCGTGGCATAAAAAATTATATTGTATGCGTCGCTGTCTGCATTACAGACTGCTGCTTTATGATATAACAGCGAACATATCAAGTGCGAGGAGCGTAAAACCATGTTACCAGAAAACAGAAATCTATATATAGAATCAGTGTCGGAGACACATTCCACAGGAATGCAGCAATCTCATTTTCATGATTATTATGAGATATATTATCTGCTTGAAGGCAAAAGACGTTATTTTATAAACCATACTCTGTATGACGTTGAGCCGTTTGATGTGCTGCTGATAAATAAGGGTGACATTCACTTATCGCAGGGTTCAGGATCGGTCGAAAAATACGCACGTTATCTGCTTACCTTTTCCGACTCGTTCATTGACGGTCTGGGCAAGGAATTTGACAAGGATTTCCTTATGAAAAGCTTTGAGACAAAGAAAATACATATTCCTGATGCCATGCAGCATTCCTTCAATATGCTGCTGCACAAGGCAGAAACAAAAATCAAGCAGAATGACGAATATTCTCAATATATGTCGAAGCTGAATTTCCTTGAAGTTCTTGTTAATCTGAATAAATTTGCCACGAAAAATACATATCCTCTGCTTGATGACCTTACCGTTTATGAGGACAGAATACAGGAGGTATGCCGGTACATATGCAACTATTATAACAAGCCTATCTCACTGGATCAGATGGCAAAGATTGCATTTATGAGTCCCACATATTTCTCAAAGAAATTCAAACGCGTCACAGGCTTTGGCTTTAACGAGTATCTCAACAACGTCCGCATAAAGATGGCTACCAATCTGCTTATGGAAACGCAGATGCCGATTACTGAAATCGCCACCTTCTGCGGCTATCAGGACAGTAATTATTTCGGAGATGTTTTCAAGAAAATAATGGGGGTCTCGCCCAATAAATACAGAAAAGATCACTACGCCATATAAAACAAAATGAGGCTTGCCGTAAATATCGGCAAGCCTCATTTTTATTGAAATGTACACATTGTAACAGGCTTCATATTGCTTATTGTATCCCATACATATATCTTTACGGTTGTATCGTTCTTAAAGGTATCATCTGCGGTAACCGGACTTCCGCTGCTGCTTATTTCCTGTTCGTTCCGTATCGATACACCCGTAAGCACTCCCTTTTCATTATAGCTTGCAAAAATCACTGCTGCTTTCTGACTTGTCGGTAATGTGATGACAGCTGTTTTTGTGTCCCTGTTATAGGTTATTGGCGTGACTGTAGGTGTCGCCGTGGGCGCTGCCGTTTGTGTCGCTGTTGGTTTTACCGTAGGCGTTGCCGTTGGTGACGTTGTTGCCGTTGCTGTCGGTTTTACTGTCGGTGACGCCGTTGCTGTCGGTGACGGTGACGGGCTTGGACTTGGACTCGGACTCGGACTTGGACTCGGACTTGGTGTCGGACTTGGTGTCGGACTTGGTGTCGGACTTGGTGTCGGACTTGGACTTGGTGTCGGCTGTATATCGTCCGCCGCAAATGTTATATCCCCATATGAAAGTTTCGAGCCGCAGGCATAAAGGTAATAATCATAACCCTTTTCAGCATCAAAGCTAAGCTTTCCGCCTGTAATCGTAGTTGATATTTTTTCCGGCGCTTGTATAACTGTACCTGCTGTCGAACCGGATACCGCCTTAACAAGCTTTAACGCCTTGTTGGCATTAAGTATATATGTCACATTAAAGGTACCGCAAAGATACGGTGTCAGCTTAACAACTGTGCCGTATACCGGAACTTTAATACTTGTGCCTACCGCGACATCACTGACACCCACCGGATTTGCCCTGCCTGTCAGATACGGATTGCTATATGACCATACATTTGTTGTATCCGTTGTATTATCCGTCTGCGCAAGCGCGGTTACTTTGAATGTATTGTTTCCGTTTTCATCCTTAACATTGCAGACGAACGGACCTCTGCCATTAAAGTCCGAGGAAAATTTCAGCGTATTCGGCTCGCTGTCCTCCGGCAGCAGAACCTCGGTTGCGGACGGTTCGGGAGTCGGAGTCGGCTCTGTAACGTCGGGGTCTAACGCAAATTTTGCTTCCGCCATGTATTCCTTCATTGGCCCGCCCTGTACAGAGTCAACTGCAAGTCCAAGATATACTGTATCAGATAAGCCGCTAAGCGTAATCGTTGCCGGCTGACGCGGATTATTTGTCCATGTAACTCCATCATCAGATACGGAAAGAGTTATTGTGTTTCCGCTTCTCTTCATACGCAGATACTGCGGTATTCTGTAATTGTCGCTGCTTGTATCATAGCCTGACATTGTATTTTTAATTTCAGTGCCGCTGCTGTTCTTAAAATACGACACCTCTGATTCGTTGTTTGTTGTCGTTCTTGAAATTATACTTACATTTTCACCATATTTCAGCCAGCCGTCAGCAAGCATTACCATTTTTGAACCTGTGTCTAATGTCTCACGCATCATTATTCCGCATATTTCACCATTTTCAAACTTCGGTATCTGCTCTCTTTTTACAGTAAAGTCAAAATCACCTTTGACTTGTTTATACATAAAATCGCAGGAATCTTCTGTTATGCCCGTCAGCATCTGACCGTTGAGCGGCGCTGACAGCTTACCGCTGCCCATTATTGAGTACACACCGTTCTCAACCCATGAGCCGCCTTTGCCGTTAAAGGCATTTGTTGTACCAATCTGCACATGAGTGTATTCTCCGCTGCCTGATGTACCCTTTACATAGACGATAGATGTGGGACTTTGGGTTGCCTCACCCTTATTGTTGTAGGCTCTCGAGGTCAGATAGTGTGTTCCCGCAGAAAGCTTCAACTGCTCGTTTACACTCGCGCTGTTTATAGTCTTTATCAAAGTGCTGCCGTCATAAATTTCAATTTTTGAAATGGTTGTATCACCCACCGGATTTGCCGTTGCCGCATAGGTAACGGTTTCGGTGTCATTGATAACAGCCCAGTTATTGTTTGAGCCAAGAGAGTTCATATCCTGTATTGCAGGACTTGTAACCGTGATTGACGGATTTGTCGGCGCGGACTGCTTCTGTGTCCAGTCATTCACATATGCCTCAATCCATGTATAGCCTGCCCACGTTCCTCCCGGAACAATATCTGTTTCGCTGTAATTACTCATTCCCTTGCTCGTTTTCCACTCAGACGGAATTTCAAATGTTCTTGTGGTCGTTTCAGTCTGAATAACGCCGCCTACCTCGTCAGCATTGTTTATAATTCTTCCTGTCTGATTTTTTACGTCATTTATAATTCTCGCATCTATCGCGTCACGCTTAGGAATTGTCGCGCCCACATCGTTTAATACTGCGTCATAAGCCTGTTCTGCTGTTTCACTCGGGTTTGTAAGCTCATAATTACCCATGCTTAACGGCGAAGTAAGCTGCGTTGCATATTCCGGATTTACCAGACCTTTTTGATTGTCATTTGTTACATCAGAATAGCCATATACATAATTGCCGTTAAAATAGAATTGTTCCTCGCCTGTTTTTCCGTCCTTAGTCGGATTTGAAAGCTGGAAAATTCTGCTTCTGAGAGTTGGTTTTGTTGCAGGTCCGTACTTATAGTAGTTATTTGCATAGTTTACATATATGCCGGTCTGCGTTTTGTTATTATAGGAATACGGTTCGCCGCCGTATGCCGAATTTGTCTGACCCCAGTCATATATCACATTATTGCGTATATCCGTATATTTCAGCTCGCGGTCAAGACGCGGACTTCTGCTGTCATGGTGAGAAAGCAGATTGTGGTACCATGTGGAGTATGTCGCACCCCATATACCTCCGTAGCCGTGAGCGCCCTTAAAGTGATTGGACATTCTCATGCTCTCTGCTGCAAGAGTATTCTGTACTGTTAAATTTGCTCCCGGCGTGCCACTCTCGCTTGAACCGGCATAAAGCGTCAGCATCTCATCAACGCTCCAGCTGATACTGCAATGGTCAATGATGATGTTCTTGTTCCATCTGCCGCCTATTCCGTCAGGCTCGCCGCCGTATTTGTCTGTGGGACGAACTCTTATGTATCTCATAATTACCTGTTCTACCCCGTTTGCAAAAATCAAATCTCCGCCTGTTACGGTAATTCCGTCGCCTGGGGCAGTCTGACCCAATATGGTAAGATTGCTGCCGTTAACCTTAATTTGTCCGCCCTGCAAATCGATTGTGCCGCCCACATCAAACACAATAATCCTGTTCGAGCTCGATACAGCGTCAGCAAAGGAGCCTGTTCCACTTGCGTTAAGGTTTGTTACATGATATACCTTTCTTGAGGATGATGCTCTTGCACCCTGTGTGTATTTTCCGCCGCCCTCCGCGCCGGGAAATGCCGGAAGTGTAGAATCCGTCGCGCTCATCGGTACTTCAAAAACCGTCATTATCATAGCGACAGATAAAGCAAGCGCAAATATTTTATTTGATATTTTCATGGTAATTCCTCCGCAAAACAATCTCTATTTGATAAAAATATATCACATTTTAGTCATTATCTCAATGAATTTTGTAAATTATCACAAAATTTCCCTTTAATATTGCAATTTTTCATGTTTGTATTTTTTTGATTCTCTATTGACAAAAAAACACTCATGGTGTAGTATATAAATAACAGAATAAATATCTTCGGGGTATGTGAAATTCATAATCGACGGTGATTGACTTGTGTCATAAGTCCGTGAGCCAAAAAGGCTGATTCGGTGTAAATCCGAAACCGACGGTAAAGTCCGGATGGGAGAAGATAGACGCGTTTTTTGCGCTACGGAAATTTTGACCGCCCCGAAAAAAATTCGGAGGTGGTTTTTTGGTATGGAAAAGAAATATATGCGCCGCGCCATTGAGCTTGCAAAGGGCGGCATCGGCTTTGTAAACCCCAATCCCCTTGTGGGCGCGGTAATCGTAAAGGACGGCAAAATCATCGGCGAGGGCTTTCATGAGCGCTACGGGCAGCTGCATGCGGAGCGCAACGCGCTGAAAAACTGCACCGAAAGCTGTGAGGGCGCGGATATGTATGTGACGCTTGAACCGTGCTGCCACTACGGCAAAAATCCGCCCTGCACCGAGGCTGTTATAGAAAGCGGTATAAAGCGTGTTTTCGTAGGCTCATTTGACCCCAATCCCCTTGTGGCAGGCAATGGAATTGAAATTTTAAGAAATAACGGAATTGAGGTTACAGAAAATTTTCTGCGTGAGGAATGTGACGCATTAAACGACATATTTTTCCACTACATCACCACAAAAACACCCTACGTCATTGTGAAAACAGCCGTAACGGCGGACGGCAAAATTGCCGCCGCAACAGGCGACTCGAAATGGATAACAAACGAAAAATCACGCGCCCACACGCACGAAACGCGCAAAAGAGTATCGGCAATTCTTGTTGGAGTGAATACGGTTATCGCGGATAACCCGATGCTAAACTGCCGCGTGGAAAATCCATCCGACCCGATACGGATTGTATGCGACAGCCATCTGCGTATTCCGCTTACATCAAAGATAGTGCAGACGGCAAGGGACATTCCCACATACATCGTATGTATATCTGATGATACGGAAAAAATAACCGCGCTGCAAGATATGGGTGCGCATATAATAAAAACACAGCCAAAGGACGGTCATACTGATTTGGCGGAGCTTATGAGAAAGCTCGGCGAAATGCAGATAGACAGCGTGCTTATCGAGGGCGGCGGCGAGATTCATGCAAGCGCCCTAAAGAGCGGAATAGTTAACAAGGTTCAGCTTTATATTGCGCCGAAAATAATCGGCGGCGACGGCAAAAACGCGGTCGCCCCTCTTGGCAATACGCTTATGCGTGACGCGGTTCAGCTTAAAAATCCGCAGATAAATCTATTCGGTGATGACATTCTGATTGAATATGAGGTGATGTGATGTGTTCACGGGAATAATTGAGGAAATCGGCGAAATCGCCGCAATCAAACGCGGCGCAAAATCGTGCGAACTCCATATAAAAGGAAATGTTATTTTCAGCGATTTAAAAATCGGCGACAGCGTAGCCGTAAACGGTGTATGCCTTACAGCCACTTCCATAAACGGCAGCAGCTTTACCGCCGATGTTATGGCGGAAACAATGCGCCGCAGCAGTCTTGGAACGCTGCAAAAGGGTTCAAAGGTCAACCTTGAGCGCGCAATGGCGGCGAACGGACGGTTTGGCGGACACATTGTTTCGGGACATATTGACGGTATTGGCTTTGTGCAGTCGCTTGCACGCGAGGACAACGCCGTATGGGTGACGATTACGGCAGATGAAAACATTATGCGCTATATCGTTGAAAAAGGCTCAATCGCCATTGACGGCATAAGTCTTACTGTCGCAAAGGTGTCGGGGGATGCTTTTTCTGTCTCAATCATACCCCACACAGGCGCGGAAACTACACTTTTATCGCGCAAACCAAGTGACAGAGTCAATTTGGAATGTGACATAATAGGAAAATACGTTGAAAAGTTAGTCGGAAAATCAAGTACGATTACAGAGGACTTTTTAAAGAAATATGACTTTTAGGAGGTTGATAAAGAATGTTTGAATTTGACAGGATTGAAAAGGCGCTTGAGGATTTGAGAAACGGCAAGGTCATTCTTGTTACAGACGACCCTGACCGCGAAAACGAGGGTGACCTTATATGCGCCGCGCAGTACGCCACAACGGAAAACGTCAACTTCATGGCGACATACGCAAAGGGGCTTATATGTATGCCCATGAGCAGTGAGTACATCACAAAGCTGGGGCTTCGTCCGATGGTTGCCAACAACACCGACAACCACTGCACCGCGTTTACGGAATCAATAGACTATGTTTCCACCACTACAGGCATTTCCGCAGAAGAACGCGGACTTACGGCGCGTATGTGCGTTGAGCCAACAGTTGTGCCGCAGGATTTCAGACGTCCGGGACATATGTTCCCGCTTGAGTCAAAGTCGGGCGGAGTCCTTGAGCGCAACGGTCACACCGAAGCGACAGTGGATTTATTAAGGCTTGCGGGAATGAGCGCAGTGGGCTTGTGCTGTGAAATTATGGCGGAGGACGGAACAATGATGCGCCGTGAGGAATTAATTGAATTTGCCAAGGAGCATGAGCTGACCTTTATAACAATCAAGGATTTACAGACCTACCGCCGTCAGCATGACAAATTCATGGTGCGCGTGTCAAAGGCGCATCTGCCGACAAAATATGGTAACTTTGATATTTACGGCTATAAAAACACCATAAACGGCAACCACCATATTGCGCTTGTAATGGGTGACGTAGCTGACGGAGAGCCGGTTTTATGCCGCGTACATTCGGAGTGTCTTACAGGTGATGTGTTCGGCTCATGCCGCTGTGACTGCGGCGAACAGCTCGCGCAGGCACTCACCAACATCAATAACGAGGGACGCGGAATACTTTTATATCTGCGTCAGGAGGGCAGAGGTATCGGTCTGCTCAATAAAATCAAGGCGTATGATTTGCAGGAGCATGGCTACGACACGCTTGAAGCGAACGTCAAATTAGGCTTTGCGCCGGATTTGCGCGATTACAGCGAGGGTGCGCAGATTTTAAAGGATTTGGGTGCGTCAAAGCTAAGGATTATGACCAACAATCCCGAAAAGATTTCCGACCTTTCGGAATACGGCATTGAAATAGTCGAGCGTGTGCCTATTCAGATTAAGGCGAAAAAGGAAAACGAATTTTATTTAAAAACAAAACAAAACAAGATGGGACATCTGTTAAATTATTAAGGAGGACAAGAAAATGAAAGTAATTGAAGGAGTTTATTCCGGCGAGGGTTTAAAGATTGGAATTATTGCGTCACGTTTTAACGAGTTTATAACGTCAAAGCTCGTCAGCGGTGCGGAGGACTGCTTAAAGCGTCACGGAGTTGCTGATGACGATATGAGCGTCGCATGGGTGCCGGGCGCATTTGAAATACCTGTTATTGCAAAGCGCATGGCATCAAGCGGAAAGTATGACGCGGTTATATGTGTGGGCGCGGTTATCCGCGGCGCGACAAGTCACTACGACTATGTGTGCAGCGAGGTTTCAAAGGGTATCGCCGCTGTATCACTTGAAACAGGTATTCCTGTACTGTTCGGCATACTTACAACTGACACAATTGAGCAGGCAATCGAGCGCGCAGGCACAAAGGCGGGCAACAAGGGCACAGATTGCGCAATGTCGGCTCTTGAAATGGTTAATTTAATAAAAAATATCTGATTGAATAACTAAGAAAAAGGAGCGTCACATTAGCTGTTCGCTTCTTTTTCATGTGAATTGCATGGAGGACAGCATGATAGTATTTTTCGATATTGACGGCACAATCATATCTGACGATGACAAACACGTCGTACCCGAAAGCGCGGTAAACGCGATACGCACCGCACGCAAAAACGGACATCTTATGTATATCAACACAGGCAGAACGATTATGAACGTTGAGCCTGACCTGCGTAACATAGGCTTTGACGGATACGTATGCGGCTGCGGCACATATATTGAATGTGACGGCAAGGTACTTCTTAACAGAACAGTGCCAAAGCCATTATGCCGTGAAATTGCAAGGCTTGTGTATGAATGTGATATGACACCTGTTTATGAGCGTTCCGATTCCTTTTTCATTGACAAGCGTATACGTGAGATTGGCGGCTTCCCCGCCCTAAAAGCGCTTTTTAAAACACAAGGAAAGGATATTTCACGTGACATAAGCGAGGAGGATTTCGGCTTCGACAAAATGGTTGCATGGTATGACGAAAAAAGTGACCTTGAAAAATTCAAGCGCGGCATTGAAAAGGAATTTGATTATATCGACCGCGGCTACGGCTTTTGTGAGCTTGCCGTAAAGGGATTTTCTAAGGGTACGGGTATTGAGCAGGTTTGCCGACACCATAACATCCCAATAAGCGAAACTATTGCCATCGGCGACAGCCTTAATGACCTGCCTATGCTTGAAGCAGCGGCGCACAGTGTCGCAATGGGCAACAGCACCGAAGGTCTGAAAGAAATATCGTCATTTGTGACAAAGGATTTATATGATGACGGAATTGAATACGCACTCAGTCATTTTGATTTAATATAGCCTCGATTGTAAACTTTTAGTTATTTTATTCGTTGACAATTCTTTTCTGCGGTGCTATAATTGCAATAGCACAAGGAACAGGAGTTTTGATTATGGATATTATAAACACACTAAAAGAAAAAATTATCGGCGGCGGACTTATAGACAAGTCTGAAGCAATGTCACTTTTGGACGTTGATATTGAACAGCTTTGCGCCGCCGCTGACGAAATAAGAAGTAAATTGAACGGAAGCAAGATTGACACCTGCACAATCCTCAACGGCAAAAGCGGATTATGCACGGAAAACTGCAAATACTGCGCACAATCGGCACACAATCACACAGGTGTAAAAGAATACCCCATGCTTACCGTCAGCGAGATAGTAGAGCGCGGACTTGAAAACGCAAAGCTGGGCGTTGACCGCTTTGACGTTGTAACGGCAGGACTGCGTCTTTATGACGCGGAGGTTGACACACTCTGCAAGGCATATTCGCAGATAAAGGAGCAGACAGACCTTGAGCTTTGCTCGTCAAACGGACTTTTGTCCTATGAGCAGTTTGTAAGACTCCATGACGCAGGAGTCACAAGAATACACAACAATCTTGAAACCTCGCGCCGCTTTTTCCCAAGTGTCTGCACAACACATACATATGACGAAAAGATAGAAACAATCCGCGCTGCAAAAAAAGCAGGAATGGAGATATGCAGCGGCGGCATTATAGGCATGGGCGAAACAATGGAGGACAGAATTGACATGGCTCTTGAGCTGCAATCGCTTGGAGTGCGTTCAATCCCCATAAACGTACTTATGCCTATAAAGGGTACGGCGCTTGAAAATCAGCCGCCGCTTTCCGATGAGGAAATACTGCGTACGGTTGCGCTTTTCCGCTTTATAAACCCTAAGGCGGACATACGTCTTGCAGGCGGCAGAAAGCTGCTTGAGGATCATGGAAGACAAGCCTTTAAATCGGGTGCAAACGCTTCGATTATAGGCAATATGCTTACCTCAATAGGCAACAATGTTGATGAGGATTTTGCCATGTTTGAAGAACTTGGATTTACAAGATAGTATATAAAAAAAGACTTTCGCTTTAAAAAGAGCATAGGGGTTGCTTGATTTTAGCGCAGATCGACGTATGGTTTTATGCCATGCGTCGGTCTGCGCTAAAATGGGGCAGCCCCCTTTTTTATCTTCCCACTAAATCGCATATTACCTCACCTGCGGCTACAAGTCCCGCGGCAGCCGGCACAAATGCTATGCTTCCCGGCACAGCTCTGCGTCCTTCAGGAGCTTTCTCCGCGTCACAATCCTCCGCGATGGGTTTTAATGGTATTTCCTTTGAATATACAACCTTTAATTTCTTTATTCCGCGCTGCTTCAGCTCGCGTCTCATAGTCCTTGCAAGCGGACACACAGACGTTTTATAAATATCACTCACCTCAAACAGCGACGGATCCAATTTATTGCCCGCGCCCATGCTGCTTATTATCGGTACACCTGCCCTGTCCGCGCGCATAATAAGCTCAATTTTTGCCGTTACAGTATCTATGGCATCTACGATATATGAATACTTTGCAAGGTCATATTCATCAGCATTGTCGGGCATATAGAAGCAGTTGTACGCGTTTACCTCTATTTCGGGATTGATTGACAGTGCTCTCTCCTTTATAACGTCAACCTTATATCTGCCTATTGTGTCGTGTGTGGCAATAATCTGGCGGTTGAGATTTGTAAGGCTCACTGTGTCATTATCAAATATATCTATCTTTCCCACTCCGCTCCTTACAAGCGCTTCAACGACATATCCGCCTACGCCGCCCACGCCGAAAACAGCAACATACGCATTTTGAAGCTTTTCTATTCCGTCCTTACCCAGAAGAAGCTGTGTTCTCGAAAACCAATCCGGCATTATTTCTACCTCTTTCACAATTATTCTTTAATAATTATATTATTTTAATCATTTCCTGTCAATATGCAATAAAATCCGCCGTTTAATAACGACGGATTT
>CAMCPC010000010.1 GCA_945876665.1 uncultured Oscillospiraceae bacterium | reverse complement strand
TCAATAATAATATTCTTTTCAAACACAGGGTATTTATTCTGAAAAATCAGTGGGAATATTTTTTACACAAAAAAAACAACGCCTAAGCGTTGTTTTCAAGTAAATTTTCAAGCAAGTATTCTTCAACAAGTCTTGCGCAGTCCTCCACGCAGCCAACGCAAGGACGTTTTTTATAAAACTCGCCGTTTCGCTCTGTGGGTACTGCGCCATTGTCTTTCGGTTTGTTTATACCCAAAAGGTCGCCGCAGACTATTGAACCGTTCTTTTCTTCAAACGCTTTCGCCATCTGCTGTACGGTGTCATATATCTTTGTTCGCGTTTCCAAATCCTTTGGAATGCCCTTGCTGTACTTCAAACCCACAAGCATAAACATACCGCTTACTGCACCGCAGGTAAGGCGCATGCGTCCCATACCGCCGCCGAAGCCCTCGCTTACGCACATGGCTGTTCCCTCGTCCATGCCGAAAAGGTCGCTGTAGGCGCATATGACCGCCTGTGAGCAGTTGCAGCCGGATTTGAAAAGGTCTATTGCTTTTTGTACTCTATCCATTTTATCCTCCTGTGTAAGAAACAGACTAATCGTAGCCGGAAATATAGGTATTATCGAAACTTAGCGTCACTTGCCGCTATGTGTCACTGCTTGCCACTGACTGCCGCTTTGCGGCGAAAGTGGCTGCTTCGTCGTGACACGCGGCTTAAGTGACATCCCGCATTCGCAAGCGAATGCTCAATCACCAAACGAAATACCTATTTCCTTTGCCGCCTCAATTATATTGCTGTCAACAGGCACCTTTTTCAGCTTGCCGGCAACCTCGCCAAGCGGCACAGGAACAATATTTTCATTCTGCAACGCAACCATAAATCCGTACTGCTCATTCTTTATAAGTCTTGCGGCAGCCGCGCCGAAGCGTGTGCAAAGCACTCTGTCATAGGCGCAGGGACTTCCGCCCCTCTGGAAATGTCCCGGAACTGTTACGCGTATTTCGTGACCTGTCAGATCACCAAGCTCCTTGGCAATCTTATATGAGATTGACGGATACGGCATTGCCGCGCGCTGTGCCTTGAATTCCTTTTTCTTAAGCTGCGCTTCTTCCTTGGAAAGCGCGCCCTCGGCAACGGCAAGTATTGAAAATCTCTTTCCCGCCTTTTCTCTTTTATCAATCACCTTTGCAATCTCATTTATATCGTACGGAATTTCAGGCAGAAGGATTATATCCGCGCCGCCCGCAATTCCTGCGTAAAGGTTAAGCCAGCCTACCTTATGTCCCATTACCTCAACAATGAAAATACGTCCGTGTGAAGTTGCAGTTGTGTGAATACAGTCTATAACCTGCGTCGCTATATCAACAGCGCTCTGGAAACCAAAGGTCATTTCCGTACCCCATACGTCATTGTCAATGGTTTTCGGCATTGACACCACATTAAGCCCCTCCTCGCTGAGAAGGTTTGCGGTCTTGTGCGTGCCGTTGCCGCCGAGAATTACAAGACAGTCAAGACCCATTTTCTTGTAGTTCTCTTTCATTGCCTTAACCTTGTCTATGCTGTTTTCATCGTCTATTACGCGCATCATCTTGAACGGCTGACGCGATGTGCCGAGTATTGTACCGCCGACTGTCAGTATACCCGAAAAATCGGATTTTTCCATCTTCTTGTAATCACCGTGGATAAGTCCTGCGTAACCGTTCTGGATACCGTAAATCTCCACATCCTCAATTTCCTCATAAAGACCCTTTGCAACACCTCTTATTGCCGCGTTAAGTCCCTGACAATCTCCGCCGCTTGTTAAAATACCTACCTTTTTCATTTGCTCCATCCTTTCACTTTAAAATTCCTGTTACAACTCTGTCGTTTTTACTAAAATCCTGTATTATACGCACATCACAAAAATTCTTTTTCATAAGTGCGCTGACAGCCGACCCTTGGTTATACCCTATCTCAAATGCCAGCATACCGCCTTTTTTTAGAATTTCAGGTGCGATTCCCGTTATCCTGCGGTAAAATATCAGTCCGTCCTCACCCCCGTCAAGCGCAAGGCGCGGCTCGTGATTTTTTACCTCGGTTTGCAGTGTGTCTATGACCTCCGTTTCTATATACGGCGGATTTGACACGACTATATCGTACTTTTCAGACGGATATTCATTAAGTATATCCATTTTCTGTACTTTTACTCTGCTTTGGACATTATTGCGAACAATATTCTTTTTCGCAATTTCTATCGCTTTATCACTTATATCTATTAAATCGACATACGCACTTGATCTGAAATGTGCTGTACTTATTCCAATACAGCCGCTGCCTGTGCATATATCGAGAATTTTCATATTTTTGTTTTCGTCCGTTTTTTCTATCACCGCTTCAACAAGTGTTTCCGTGTCGCTGCGCGGAATAAGCACTCCGCTTTCCACATAAAAATCAAGCGACATAAACTCACACTCGCCCAATATGTATTGCAGCGGCTCACCGCTTTGGCGGCGTTTTACCATTTCGGACACCTTTTCGCGCTGCTCCTCCGTCACATCACGTCTGCTGTCCAATACAAGCTGCGTTCTGTTTATGCCGACAGCGCTCATTACAATAAGCTCTGCCTCAAAGTGCGCGTTATCGGAAAGGCTTTTCGCCGTTTCCCTTACAAGCTCGGAAATTACCATCTGTCATCCTCTTTATTTTCGGGTATGCACGGCTCCATAGACGCGATTGCAACCTCTATCATTGATTCGTCCGGCTCGCGCGTTGTCAGCTTTTGCAGCCACAAGCCCGGCTTTGAAAGCAGTGTCACGCATCTATTCTTGCTCCTACCCGCCCACTTTATAAGCTCATAGGAAATTCCTGCGACAACGGGCAGCAGTGCAAGGCGCATAAGCACTCTTAAAATTACCATATCAACCCTCGGCAGAAGCGCAAAAAGCAGTATGCTGACAATCATTACGAACAGCAGAAAGCTTGTACCGCATCTGGGGTGAAAACGCTTATATTTCTTTATATTCTCCACGGTCAATTCCTCTCCGGCTTCATAACAAGCTATGGTTTTATGCTCCGCGCCGTGGTACTGGAATACTCGTTTTATGTCGCTCATCTGCGACACTATTGCAAGATAGCCTATGAATATCACCATTCTTATAATACCCTCAAAAAGGCTCGTGAAAAGGTGTGTTCCTGTTACTGCCGACACATACGGAATAAGCGAACCAATCTTTTCCGCGCCCTTTGTCAGAAACGTAGGCAAAATCATAAACAGTGCAATACTGAACACAAGCGATATTGCGATTGACACATATATTACAATATCCTTTATCTTGTCGCCAAATTTATCGTCAAGCCACTTGTCAAACTTGCTCTCCGTTTCTTCCTCGTCGCCCTCTATATCCACAAATTCAGCGCTGTACATAAGCGCTTTCATGCCGATAACAAGGCTGTCTATAAAATTGACGCAGCCTCTTACTATTGGCAGACGGAAAAATTTGCTTCTTGTCTTTGTTCCGTTTTCCTCAACCTTACGTTCTATATCTCCGTCAGGCTTTCTTACGGCAACGGCAGTCTTATAAGGGCCTCTCATCATAACGCCCTCCATTACCGCCTGTCCGCCTATTGAGGTTATATGCTGTTCCTTACTCATAAACTTTCTCCATTCTGATTTATTTTAAAAACACGGACATATACAGTCAGCGCACATACACGCCGTACAACAGTCGCACGGAGTGCAGCAGCCT
The DNA here is from genome assembly GCA_945876665.1 of uncultured Oscillospiraceae bacterium. Classification (GTDB taxonomy): domain Bacteria; phylum Bacillota; class Clostridia; order UBA1381; family UBA1381; genus Hominilimicola. The sequence continues at coordinate 9,098 of CAMCPC010000010.1, read as the reverse complement.
GTTGTGCTTGTCGTTGACGTGGTGGTGTATGTCCTGTTTCTGCTGCGCACGTTTTCAAGCGCACTCCTGTATTCCACATTGTTGGGTTCCATATTGACCGCCGTCTGCAAAAAGCTTATCGCCTGATCATACCAACCCACCTGCATTCTGACACATCCCGAAAGATAATACCACTCCGCCGTTCTCGGCAGCGTTTCAAGCATAGCAAGCGCTTCACGTATGCGTGACTGTGATATAAGTATACGCACATTCTGAAAGCTTGCCTGCCCGTTTGTGTTGCCACTGTAAGACGAGCCGCCGTAGGTCTTGTTTACCTGCGTATGCTTGTTCATTATCATATCGTATGCTTTATTGATTTCCTTGATTTTCTCTCCTGCAAGGTCTGCAAGAGGATTATTTACATACTTATCGGGATGATATTTCTTTACAAGCTCTCTGTATGCCTTTTTAATTGTTTCTTCATCGGCGTCCTCACTGACGCCCAGTACTTCATAGGGATTCATTATTTTCTCCTAAGATATAATTCTGCTTCCTTTTCAGTGCAGTATATATAATATTATCCAACACCTCTTTGTTCTTATGCACCACCATCAGGTCATACGCCGAAGCGGCATTTTGCAGTGTAAAGGTCATGGATACATCAAGCTTTTCCTTAAGCTCTTTCTTTATTTCTTCAAGCGGTTTACCTCTATGTTTTTCAAGAAAAGTGTTATAGCTGTTCTTTCTTATGTCCTTTTCAATATCGTTATACGCGTCGATTATATAAATCCACCGTCCTATGTTATAGCCAAACCACGCAAGAATACGTGTTTCGGTTTCGTCCGATATAAAGTCGGGTGTGAACAGTATTTCAAGAATTTTTGCAAAGCAGTCCGCTGTTTCGTCTATTTCGGCGCATTTTTCCTTTTCAAGCTGACTTAAACGGTCAAGGCAGCCGCGTATGCCGTCATAAATTTCGGGATAACGTTTTTTTGCCTTTTTTACCCCTCTACGGAAAAGAAGCATTGACATAAGCGCTTTTATACTTCTCTCGTCATGCCAGTCGTCAAGCAGCTTTAAATAGCTTAGCATTGCGCCCATATCCGCCGCGTACTCAACTGTTCTGTCATTTTCAACGCAGATATTTTCACGCGCGGGGTGCAGAAGACATTTCCTGTCATTCATTTCGGTTTCGTTATTATCCACCGAGGACAGCACAATTGCAAGAAAGGTTATATCATAGCTCAGTCCCATACGCGCACTCTGTGAGCAGCGTTTACCAATCGCTTTGCACAGTCCGCAGTAATATGCCTTAAACGTTTTATACCCCTGTTCACTTAATGTGTCTTTGCATATAGTAACGTATCCGAACATATAAACCCCTCTCAAAATGTAAATGCACAAATTAAGTATATATCAAAACAACGCAAAATTCAACCTATATACTCCAATTTTTTTGTAAAATTAATTTTTTGTTCATAAACATAGCATATTTTCTCTGTAATATGAAAAACTATAAAAAATTGCACAAATCGAGGTGAAAACAACTATGAAACATGAAATGACAAATCAGGAGTACAACGAGTATATCAAAAAGAAAACTCCAAATTCAAAGATATTCACAAACTGCATAAAGGCATTTATTGCGGGCGGTATTATCTGCGTTATAGGGCAGTGCATTACCGCGCTGATGAAAAAATGGGGACTCAATCAGGAGGACGCAGGAACGTACACATCAATTATCCTTGTGTTTCTCGGCGCGCTGCTGACAGGTCTTGACATCTATCCTCGGATAGCAAAATTCGCAGGCGCAGGTACTGTCGTGCCTATAACAGGCTTTGCAAACTCGGTTGTATCCCCTGCCCTTGAAGCGAAAACAGAGGGTATGGTGCTTGGCACAGGCGCGAAGATTTTCACTATTGCCGGACCTGTTATACTGTACGGAATATTAGCCTCATGGCTTGCCGGAATTGTGTATTGGATAATCAGTTTATTTTAAGGAGATGGGAATATGAGAATAGGCAGACAGACAGTTAAATTAGATAACCCGCCCGTTATAATCGAAACATCGTCTATTGTTGGTGTTAAGGAGGGCGAAGGGCCTTTGAGGAGCGCATTTGACAAGGTGCTTACCGACGACACACTCGGTGAAAAGTCATGGGAAAAATCCGAAAGTATGCTGCAAAAGCAGACAATGCTGCTTGCGCTTGAAAAAGCAACACTCGCTCAGGGTGATATTGATTATATCCTCGCAGGTGATTTATTAAACCAATGTGTCGGCGCGCATTACAGTGTTCGTGATTTTGATATACCCTTTCTCGGACTTTACGGCGCGTGTTCGACCATGACGGAAAGTATGTCAATAGGCAGTATGCTTGTGGGCGGAGGGTTTGCAAATCACGTAATGTGTCTTACTTCAAGTCACTTCTGTTCATCGGAAAAACAGTTTCGAAATCCCCTTGAATACGGTGGGCAGCGCACGCCGTCCGCGCAGTGGACGGTTACGGGCGCAGGCTGCGCTATCCTTGCAAGCAAGGGCAGCGGTCCAAGAATAACGCACGTTACAACCGGCAAGGTAATTGACAAGGGCGTTACGGATATAAGCAACATGGGTGCGGCAATGGCTCCCGCGGCGATTGACACGCTGCTCGCCCACTTCAACGACACAGGCATAAAGCCCGATGAATACGACATGATTGTAACAGGCGATCTTGGCGTTATCGGCTCGGATATACTGGTGGAGCTGATGATGGAGGAGGGCTTTGACATACGCGAAAACCACCGCGACTGCGGCAAGATGATTTACGATATTGAAAAACAGGACGTACACGCAGGCGGAAGCGGCTGCGGCTGCTGCGGAAGTGTGTTTTGCGGATATATTTACCGTGAGCTTAAGCGTCACAACCTTAAAAAGATACTCGTCATGGCAACGGGCGCGCTGATGAATCCGATGGTTGTGGAGCAGGGCGAGAGCATACCCGCAGTCGCTCACGCTGTGACAATAGAAAATTAAGGGACACTAAACGGAGGGACACTAAAATGGATTTTCTGAAAGCATTTATAATCGGCGGACTTATATGCGTCGTGGGACAAATTCTGATTGACAAGACAAAGCTTACCCCCGCGCGAATATTGGTAACGTTCGTGGTACTGGGCGTATTTTTACAGCTTATACGGGTTTATCAGCCGCTTGTGGATTTTGCAGGAGCGGGCGCGACAGTACCTCTGACAGGCTTTGGCTACAACCTTTGCAAGGGCGTTGAAAAAGCCGTAAGCGAAAAGGGATTTCTCGGAATATTTACAGGCGGATTTACCGCGTCGGCAGCAGGAATTTCCGCGGCATTGGTTTTCGGTTTTCTTGTGTCAATTATTTTCAGGTCAAAGCCGAAAAAGTAAAAAATATACTGTTCAAACCGTTAAAAGTATGTTATACTTATTATATATACTGAATGAACGGAGATAAAAAGATGTTTGACATAAACGGACACACAAAACAGCTTGGTATAATCGGATATCCTGTTGAGCATAGCTTTTCACCTGCTATGCACAACTTTATATCCGAAACCATACATAATAATTACGTATACAGCGCATGGTGCGTTAAGCCCGAAAACCTCGGAAAAGCAATTGACGGTATCCGCGCGCTTGGCATAAGCGGAATTAACGTAACCGCACCCCACAAGGTGGAGGTAATGAAATACCTCGACTGTATTTCGGACGTTGCAAAGGAGCTTGGCTCGGTAAATACAGTCGTGAACAGAGACGGAAAGCTGTACGGCTACAACACTGACGCGGACGGCTTCTGCATGGCGCTTGACAAAGCCGGCATACAGATAAAGGGCAGTAAAATTCTTATTATAGGCGCAGGCGGCGTAGTGCGCCCCACTCTTATCCGTCTTATTGACAACGGCGCGGCGGAAATCACCGTTGTAAACAGGACAAAGAGCAAGGCCATGGCTATGGCGGAGGATATTTTAAATACCAAAGGTTTTAAAGTAAGAACGGAAATTGACAAGCTTGAATTTGATATTGTAATCAACACCACCTCAGCAGGCATGGAGCCGCAGGAAAATGTGCTGCCCATAGACAGCATAGAAGAAATTAACGATTTATCATTTATTGACGAAAACACCGCAGTTGTTGACATGATTTACAATCCCGATGAAACGCTGTTTTTAAAGAAAGCGCGCGAAAACGGAGCAAAAACATTGAACGGTCTGGGTATGCTTATATATCAGGGAATTATCGCATATGAGCTGTTCACGGACACTAATCTTCCCTCTGATATGGGTGAGCGCATAAAAAAGGAGGTTTTCGGCAGATGAATATAGTCCTTACTGGATTTATGGCTTCAGGTAAAACCGAAATAAGCAAGGCCATTGCGGAAATGTCAAAGTACAACCTTATTGATACAGATGATTTGATAGTGAAAAAAATGAATATGACCATAAATGAAATCTTTGACAAGTACGGCGAGGAACATTTCAGAAAAATCGAGCATGAGACCGTTAAGGAAGTGTCTGAAATGAAGAACGCTGTAATCGCCACAGGCGGCGGCGTGGTGCTTAACAAACAGAATGTTGACATTCTGCGGAAAACGGGCAGAATTTTTAATCTGTCGCCCAATTTTTCCGTTATAAAGGAACGGCTTGAGGAAGCAAGAAAAACAAGACCTCTCCTTAAGCATGACAGCATAGAAAGCATTGAAAAGCGTTTCAACGACAGAAAGCCGTTTTATGATGACTGCGACTACAAAATCTCTGTCATAAACGGAAGAACGCCGCGTTCATACGCAATTGAAATTTTAGAAATTATGGAAAAGGAATCGGAGGGCATACGAAAATGAAAATAACACGTGAAGCGGACTATGCGCTGCGGATAGTAGCGATGCTTGCCGAAGAAGATAAACATATCGAAGCAAAGATTATTGCCGAAAGAAACGATATTCCCTATCGGTTTACGCTGAAAATTCTGCGCAAAATCGTACAATCGGGAATTATCAAATCCTACAGGGGTGTAAACGGCGGATATATTCTGAACAAAAAGCCGTCCGAAATCACCTTTAAAGAGGTTATCGAGGTTATTGACGGAAAAATCGCAATCAACAAGTGCTTTGAAAATCCCGAAATCTGCAAAAATAACGGTATATGCAAGGTGCAGAAAAAGCTGTGTCTGGTACAGAAAAAGCTTTCCGATGAGCTTGAAAAGATTACCTTTGCAGATATTGTGGAATAATAGTAAAAAACGGTGTTCGTGCGAACACCGTTTTATATTATACAGGATTTACAACCGACAGCGCGGAGCGTTCCTTTACGAAATGCTCGTCAAAGCGGTTTTTCACGTCATCAAAAGTCACCGTTTTATACACGTCATAGTAATTGAAGTAGTCAATATCCATAAACAAATGCTGCATAAAGGTTACGGCGTAATCCTCAACGTCGTTCTGCGAGCGGATATATTGCCCCCACATAACCTTTTTAATTCTCTCAAAATCCTCTTTTGAAAGTCCCTCTTTTCTTACCCTCTCAACCTCGTTTATAACCGCATCATATACAGCCTTCGGGTCGGAGCTTTCGCCGTCTATCGAGGAATATCCGTAGTCCGGCTGCATTGTGTATTCAAGTGAAAACGAATTGTTTATAAGTCCCTTTTCATATAAGTCCTTATACAGCTTTGAGCTTTTGCCGAAAAGCATCTTAAGCAGAATATTTATTTCAATGCTCTTTTTAAGCAATTTTTCACCGCCATATCCTGTATCGGTATCCTTGAAACCGAGCATGAACAGCGGCATCGCAACACTCAATTTCTGTTCCGTGTAATTCTTTTCGATTTCCTTTGGTTCTTCGGGATAAACCTTCTTTATCTCCTCACCAAACGGCTCGTTTTTCTTCACGCCCTTTTCAATCACCTGCGCAATTTTTGCCGCGTCAACATTACCCACTACGACTATTGACATATTTGAAAGGTTATAGAACGTGTTGTAGCACTTATAAAGATAGTCTGCGGTTATGTGGCTTATGCTCTCCACTGTACCCGCGATTTCCTTTTTAACAGGATGATTTTGATACAGGCAGTTAAGGAAATTGAAGAACAGCTTCCAACCGCCGTTATCGTCGTACATTCTGATTTCCTGTCCGATTATGCCCTGCTCCTTCTGCACGCTCTCTTCTGTAAAATATGGACTTTGTACATAGTCCATAAGCGTTTCAAGATTTTCCTCTATATTCGCCGTTGCGGCAAAAAGATATGCCGTCATATTGAATGAAGTGAACGCGTTGGCATTTCCGCCGTACTTTGAAAACTTATCAAACACGTTGCTGCCGTCAGGCTGGTCGAACATTTTATGCTCAAGGTAATGCGCTATGCCGTCAGGAACCTCGGTAAGCTCCTTTTCGCCCGGCACAACAAATTTTGAATCAACCGAACCATAGCGTGTGCCGAAAATGGCGTAGGTTTTGCTGTAGTCTTTTTTGGGGATTATATAAACTCCAAGACCTGAGGAATGTTTTCCGTAATACATTTCCTCTCCTGTTATGCTGCTCTTTATGAAATCAAGCTCCATTTACGCTTCCTCCTTTCCCGCAAGGAAATACACTGTGTCAAGCTCCACATTTTTAGCTACTCTCTTTACGTCATCAATCGTGACACGGCTTATCTTTTCCTTTAATTCATCTATGCTGTAATTTGTACCCGTAATCTTCTGTCCAAGACAGTAAATCTGCATCATTCGCTGATTGTCCTTGTAGGATTCAAGGTCATTCTCAAGCGCGCGTATGCTTGAAGTAAATTCAAGCTCTGATATTTCTCCGTTTTTAACCGCGTCAAGCTGTACAAGTATTTCATCATATGCCTTTTGGAAATTCTCAAATTCAATTCCGGCATTTACAAACATGATACCCTTATTTTTTACAATGTTACTTGAAGCGTAATAGCAAAGGCTCAATTTTTCACGCACGTTATTGAATAGCTTACTGTGCGCGCCGCCGCCATATACGCTGTTCATTACCATAAGCGGTACAAAATCGGCGCTGTCAGCCTTTATACCTGTCCTAAAGCCCATAGACAGCTTGCCCTGTACAACGTCCATATGGTCGGTAACGCGCTTTACCTCACCCTTTCCTGCAAAAATTTCTGATTGAGGTATTTTTGCTTCTTTAAACGCAATTTTATCCGTATACTGCTTTATTTCGTCTGCCAATGCGTTTATGTCAGCGTCACCGCAGACGTATATATCTATTGCTGAAGAAGTGATTATATTTTCATAATGAGCCTTAAGGCTCTGCACTGTTATATCTTCAACGCCCTCCTTTGTGCCAAGCACTGAAAGAGCAAAGCTTTCACCCTTGCACATTTCCTGACCGCAGCGCAGCATCGCATATTGGCGCTTATCGTTTATTTCAGCCATTATTCTGTCAACAGCGTTTTTCTTTTCCTGCCCTACAACTTCATCTGTAAATGATACAGGCTCGAACGTAACCGACATCATCAGCTTTGTTATATCCTCTGAAAGCTTCTCGCCCTCCGGCGCGTATTTATCCGATATACTCTCAAAGCCAAGATATATAATCTGGTCATCGCCCATTTTTATTACGCTCGCGCCAAAGCTTGCTCCGTACAGATTTTCAAGATATTTTGCAACCGCCTCGCTGTCAGGGCAAAGCTTACAGCCTCTTTTAAGCACATATGGAAGAAGCGCGTTCTTCGATACTTCCTCCTTGCATAGATTTCTGTGTATATATACGCCTATTGTGGTGGTTTTCAGCTTTGTCATAGGGATATAGTACAGATTTATATTGGAATTTATTTTTAAACTCTCCATTCAAATTCTCCTTTGCGTTTTTTATATATTTTACTCCAAATTTAACCATATGTCAACCGACATAGCTTTCCACATCACGCAAAGTCATATCGCGGTGCAGAGCAAGATTTATGCCGTTGGCAACTGTTTTCGCGGTGCGCTCTATCACAAGGTCAATGTCCTTTGTCGTAACCATAAGCGGTGCCATTTCCTTTGGTATTTCCACCTTTGAGATAGTCGCCGCGTCTATGACCGTAGGCACACCGATAGCAATTACCTTTACTCCTGTACTTTCCTCATTAAGTCCCTCACGGTTATTACCCACACCCGCGCCCGGCTGTATGCCTGTGTCGGAAATCTGTATCGTTTTGCTCACGCGCTCAATATCCGCCGCCGCAAGCGCGTCAACAGCTATGATAAGCTGCGGCTTTACCTTTTCCGTAACAGCCTTTATTATATCCGCCGTTTCTATGCCCGTTGTGCCGAGAACACCCGGTGCAATAGCACATACACCGCTTATGTTCTCGTCAAAAAAATCACTCATACGCTGCTTTATATGATGCGTAACAAGCAGCTTTGACACGACACTTGTGCCGAGCGCATCGGGCGTTATCTCGCGGTTACCAAGTCCCACTACAAGCGTGAGCATATCTCCGCTTATATCCGCCATTTTGCGTATTTCATCGGCTATTATTTCGCATACCTCCTCATACGTTTCAAGGCTGTATTTCAAATCAGGCGCGTCTATTGTGACATAGCTTCCTATCGCCTTACCCAATGTCTTGCTGCCGTTTTCGTTTGTAATTTCCACGCGTGTTACCGTTATATTCTCCTTTTCCTCCACATTGGATTTCACACCGTCAATCTCTGCGGCATTCTTCGCTTCCCTTTTGCTCAGTTCATGCGCCTCAACGGCAAGGTCTGTTCTTATACTCTGCATAATTATAATTCTCCTTTTTCTTCTTAGTTTTTGAAAAAGGATTGCTGTTTATGCAAAAAAACCGCCGAAGGGTGTCCTTAATAAAACAGAAGGAGCAGAATGAACATAAAGAAATAATTAAAAAATCATTTCTCATTGCAAACAGGATAAATTTGTGATATGATATTGATGTGACATTTTTGCCCCATCTAAAATGATATACTGATTACGAAGACAGGATAAATCTGTTAAATCAAGGAATGATTTTAGGAGGGTGACAATGATTGAAAAATGTTTAAAAAGAGCAGAGCTTCATCTGCACACCAATATGAGTGAAATGAGCGCAGTTGGCTTAGTCGAGGATTATATGGCATTCGCAAATGAGAACGGAATAAACGCGAT
>CAMCPC010000009.1 GCA_945876665.1 uncultured Oscillospiraceae bacterium | reverse complement strand
CAATGACATGACGCTACAGGTGGCGGACAGGTACAAACCAACATTATTTTAAGGACAAGAAATATGAATATTAATATTATATCAGTCGGAAAAATAAAAGAGAAATATTTTACTGCGGCGATTGACGAATACGCAAAGCGGCTTTCGCGCTTCGTAAAGCTTAACATAACAGAAGTGCAGGACGAAAAAATCCCCGACAATGCCTCGGGAAAGGAAATGGAATTAGTCAAAGAAAAAGAGGGCGCGAAAATCCTTGCAAAGCTCCCCCAAAATTCCTTTGTTGTAACACTGTGCATTGAGGGCAAGGAATTATCCTCCGAGGAGCTTGCAGAAAAGATTTCAGATATTTCCATGACATCAAGCAATATCACATTTATAATCGGCGGTTCACTCGGACTTGCCGACGCGGTAAAATGCAAATCAAACCTGCGTCTGAGCTTCGGACGCATGACACTCCCCCACCAGCTTATGCGCGTGGTGCTGCTCGAACAGATTTACCGTGCGTTTAAAATCAACAATAATGAAAGCTATCACAAATAACACGAAAAATCCGACAGGCGAACCTGTCGGATTTTTCATATTTATTCACATGGATTAGAAATCTACCTCTGTGCCGTAGTATGTACATACAAACAGCTTTTCCATCTGCTCCGGTGTAATTGTTCTCGGATTTGAGCCTGTGCAGGCATCGCCTACTGCAAGCTCCGCAATCTTAGCAACCTTCTCCTTGAATTCGTCCTCATTAACACCAAATTCCTTCAATGTCTTAGGAATATTCATCGCTCTGTTGAATTCCTCAATCTTTGCGATTAGCGCGTTAACCTGTGCCTTTTCTGATGTGCCGCCAAGACCTACGCGTCTTGCGATGTCTGCGTATCTTCTCATAGCCTCCGGCTCGTGTGCGTTATACTTGATAACGTATGGAAGATATATAGCGTTAGCGCAGCCGTGAGGAATGTGACCTGTTGAGAATGCAGCGCCTGTCTTGTGAGCCATTGAGTGTACTATACCCAAAAGAGCATTTGAGAATGCCTGACCTGCAAGACACTGTGCATAGTGCATCTGCTCTCTTGCGTCCATATCGCCAAGATATGACTGCGGAAGATAATCAAACACCATTTCTATCGCCTTTATAGCAAGAGGGTCTGTGAACGGTGAATTAAGCGTTGAAACATATGCCTCAACAGCATGTGTAAGAGCGTCCATACCTGTGTATGCAACCTGCTTTACAGGAAGTGAAGCAACAAGGTCAGGGTCAACAATAGCAACGTCAGGTGTGATTTCAAAGTCAGCAAGAGGATACTTAACACCCTTTGCATAATCTGTGATAACTGAGAATGCTGTCACCTCTGTAGCTGTACCCGATGTTGACGGAATAGCGCAGAAGCGAGCCTTCTGACGAAGTCTTGGGAAATTGAACGGTGTGCATAAATCCTCAAAGGTTGTGTCAGGATATTCATAGAATGCCCACATAGCCTTTGCAGCGTCAATCGGTGAACCGCCGCCGATTGAAACAATCCAGTCAGGCTGGAACTCTGTCATAGCTGCAGCGCCCTTCATAACGGTTTCTACTGACGGGTCAGGCTCAACGCCCTCAAAGAATGCAACCTCCATACCTGCTTCCTTCAGATATGCTTCAACCTTATCAAGGAAACCGCCCTTTCTCATTGAGCTGCCGCCCGAAACAACGATTGCCTTCTTACCCTCAAGGTTCTTAAGATTCTCCAGAGAACCCTTTCCATAATATAAATCTCTCGGTAGTGTAAATCTTCCCATAATATGTAACCTCCTAAAATAAAAAGTAGTTGTTAAATTATTATCAATCTAACAACTACATTATATCACTTTGCATAATATTTTTCAATACAATTAAAGCATATTTACAAAGATTTTACTTTTTGCATAAATTTATTTCAGTTGATTTGTACAACTTTAAGGTTCTATTTTAAATATTGAAAAATCTTGTCGCAATACTGAAATAAACAAGTATTGACGCAGCGTCAACAATGGTCGTAATAAGCGGAGCCGCCATTACGGCAGGGTCAAGTCTGCACCGCTTTGCAAGCATAGGCAGCGTGCAGCCTATAAACTGCGATATGATTACAATAAATATAATCGACACACTCACCACAACGGCGATTTTTAAATCGCCCTCCATAATCCATATGCGTATGCCGTTCACCACCGCAAGCGTCACGCTTATAATCAGCGAAATACGCAGCTCCGTAAATACCACCTTAAAGAAGTCCTTAAGCTTTATTTCGTCCACACTCATACCTCGGATTATCATGGTGGAGCTTTGCGAGCCACAGTTTCCGCCCGTACTCATAAGCATCGGTATAAACGATACCAAAAGCGGTATTGCCGAACAGGCGTCCTCGTATTTTGTAAGTATGCCGCCTGTTATTGCCGCTGAAAGCATAAGTATCAAAAGCCACAAAATTCTGTTCCTTGCGTGATTAAAATCCGACGTTTTGAAGTATGACTCCTCTGTGGGGCTGATAGCCGCCATTCGCTCAATATCCTCTGTCGCCTCGTCCTGCATAACGTCAATGGCGTCGTCAAATGTTACGATACCCACAAGCCGTCCCTCATCGTCCACGACGGGCATGGTAACAAAGTCATACTTGTTCATGTCCTTTGCCACGTCCTCTTTATCAGCAAGAGTATGAACGCATATAATCGTTGTATCCATGATGTCGCAGATTTTTTCCTCCGGCCCGGCAAGCAGAAGATTTTTAACCGAAAGATAACCGAGAAGCTTCCTGTTATCATCAGTAATATAACAGGTATAAATCGTTTCCGCATCGTTTATGGTACGGCGTATACGCTTTATCGCATCGCTGACGGTCATTTTCGGACGCAGACTGATATAGTCCGTAGTCATAAGAGAACCCGCACTGTCCTCGGGATATTTCAGTATTTCATTTATCATCTGACGCATTTCGGGGTCAGTGTTTTTCAGAATACGCTTTACCACATTGGCAGGCATTTCCTCGACAATATCCGCCGCATCGTCCACGTAAAGCTCATCAAAGACCTCTTTAATCTCGTTATCGGAAAAACCACGTATAAGAAGCTCCTGACCGTCCGTATCCATAAGTGCGAATGTATCCGCCGCAAGGTCCTTTGGCAGCAGCCGGAACAAGAGCGGCAGACTGTCCTCTTTTATCTCCGCAAACAATGCCGCAATATCAGCCTCGTTCATCGTTGAAAGCACATCACGAAGTGATGAATATCTCTTATTCTTCAAAAGTGTTTCTATTGTATTTGAAATTGTTGTGCTCATATTCACCACCTCCCTAATATATAGTATACCCTTATTTTCAGAATGTGTCAATTTATTAAATGACAAATTTATTTAAAATTTTATTAAAAATTTTTAAAAAATAGTATTGACATTTATCGTATTTTCTTGTATAATAGACAAGCAGTCAAAATTAAATATGGCCCGGTAGTTCAGTTGGTTAGAACGCCAGCCTGTCACGCTGGAGGTCGTGAGTTCGAGCCTCATCCGGGTCGCCATATCGGAGTAAGCATAGCTTACTCCGATTTTTTGTTGTGCAGAATTAAATGCAGTTCTTTGTCAATAGTTTAGATAAACTTTTCTCATACAAAAACAGACCGCCAAACTGACGGTCTGTGGAATTTTGTAAATATTAAGCGTCTGAGAAAAATACTCTAAGCAGGTCGCGGCAAATCCAAGCGCAGTCGTATGATATACTTCAAGCTCGGATTTGACGTGAGATGCGACGAGAATTTTTTCAGATTATCTGCCCGGCTTGAAGAAATCAGGCACATCAATATTTCCCATACCCGGCTTTAATCTTCTGTTGAAGATTGAATTATCGTCCAGATCTGAAACAGGTGAAGCATAAGACGAAGCTGACTTTCTGTCATTGCTGCCGCCTGCGAACTTCGGTGTTATTCTCTTCAAATCATTTCCGTTCTCCTTAGCGCCGCCGCGTCTGACTGAACCGTCAAGACCTGTGGCAATAAGAGTAACCTTAATCTCGTCCTTAAGATTATCGTCCATAGCTGTTCCGACGATAATGTTAGCTTCCTCGCTTACCATGTCACGAACGATGCTTGAAACCTCGCCCATGTCAACAAGTGAGAATTCGCTGCCGCCTGTGATATTAAGAAGCACATTTTCAGCGCCCTCAATACTTGTTTCAAGAAGCGGACTTTCAATAGCTGCGCGTACTGCGTCAGAAGCGGCATTTTCTCCCTTGCCGATTCCGATACCCATATGCGCAACGCCGCTGTCCTTCATGATAGTTCTTACATCAGCAAAGTCACAGTTCATGATACCGCGCTGTGTAATTACCTCGATAATTCCCTGTACACCCTGACGAAGTATATCGTCAGCAAGCTTGAATGAATCCTTGATTGTAACCTTCTTGTCTGCAATATTAAGAAGACGGTCATTCGGAATTGTAACAATAGCGTCAACCTTTTCTGCAAGGTTCTTTATACCTTCCTCCGCGTTTCTCATTCTCTGAGGTCCTTCAAAGAAGAAAGGCTTTGTTACAACCGCAACTGTCAAAACGCCTAATGACTTAGCCGCTTCTGCAATGATAGGCGCTGCGCCTGTACCTGTGCCGCCGCCCATACCTGCCGTTACGAATACCATTTCTGTATCCTTTACAAGATTCTTGATTTCATCCTTTGTTTCTTCCGCTGCCTGTCTTCCGATTTCAGGCTTTGCTCCGGCGCCAAGACCATTTGTAAGCTTCGCTCCAATCTGAAGCACTGTAGGAGCTTTTACGTTTGAAAGCTGTTGGGCATCTGTATTGACACAGATAAACTCAGCCTTTGTAACGCCTGCTTCTATCATACGGTCAACAGCATTGTTACCACCGCCGCCGACACCGATGACTTTAATTCTTGCACCGTCTATTGTGGTGTTCTCTTCCAAATCAATAGGCATACTACTCATCTAAATTATCCTCCTTCGTAGTTTCTCCCCGTAAAACTCACCGGGAAATCTCCGCATATATATTATTTTACTATGTTTTTTCAACTTATTCAATAGTTTTTTCCAACAAATTTTCAAATCCGCAAATAATTATAAACAATATTATTTCTGTTTTTGACAGTTTTTTTGTGCAACTTTGCTTTTACGGTGTATAGACTGCCTTTCCTGTTTCAGATAAATCCATTGTTCCCCGCGCATTTTCGGCAAGAGAATTACTCATAACAGTTTCGCGGAAAAGCCGTATTTTACGCTCTAAATCAAGCTGTGTACCGCAGATAACTGTTATTCTGTTATCATAATTCATCGTTATGTCTGTAATATCATTTACGTTTATTTCCACCATCTTATCAATCAATCCCGTAGCCTCAATGGTTGAAAGTATCGTCATAACGATTTCCTTTTTATCGCTCTCATCGGTCTTTAAGACCTCGCCTGTTTTATAGCTGCTTACGCTAAAACCCGTCACAGTCGGCACAGGTCCTGCCTGTTCGCCGCTGTCGGTAAGCACGCGCAGCTGTGAATTAACAAGCAGATTTTTACCCTCGGTCCTTATAACAGCCACAGGCGTATATTCCGTCACAACCACCTTTACAGACGGCGGAAACATCTTTTTCTGCACGTCTACTGTATCAATATACGGAATAGTTTTAAGTGTTTTTCTTATCTTGCCGCTGCCCGTGCGGAGAAGATTTTCTCCCACAAGAGGCTTTAGCTTCTCCTGAAACTGCTCCGCTGTCACAAGATAGTTGCCTTCAACGGATACGGAACGGATATTGAAAATCGGTGTCATAAACAGAAGCACGATTACCAATATCACAGCAAGGATAAACACAATAAGCGCGCGCCTTCTCTGTATTTTAAGGCGCTTTGCCTTCTGCTGCTTCTGGTATCTCACCTTTTTTTCAAGCTCCGAAGAACCTCTTTTCCTTGCAGGCGCCGCGCTGACCGGACGTTTGCGCGCAGAGGTTCTTTTGTCCAAATTGTCCCAATTATATTCAGTTGTAGTTTTTGTAACCTTTCTTCCGCCTGTTCTGACAAGACGTATGTTACTCTTTTTCTCATCCATACTATCACCCTGAATTTATTCGCGCCTTATCTTAGCGCCGCAATTAAGCAGATGCTTTTCTATATTTTCATAGCCTCTTTCGATAAGCTCCACACCGCTTATTGTTGTAGTTCCGTTTGCGGCAAGCGCCGCAACGACAAGCGATGCGCCGCCGCGCAGCTCTCTGGCGACAACGTTTGCGCCCTGCAGCTCCTTTACGCCGCGCACAACGGCGCTTCTGCCCTCTACCTTTATATCCGCGCCCATTCTCGTAAGCTCATCAACATGCTGAAATCTGTTTTCAAATATATTTTCTATAAACACGCTTGTTCCTCTCGCCATAGCCGCAAGCGACATGAACGGCGATTGAATATCCGTAGGAAATCCCGGATACGGCATTGTGCGTATTGTATGTACACTTTTAAGTCTTTTCGGCGCAGTCTGCATTATCCTGTCCGCTTCACAGCGAAGCTTTACACCCATTTCTCCAAGCACATGAAGCATTGCGCCCATGTCCTGCGGATTTACGTTCTTAAGGCATATTTCACCGCCCGTTATCGCAGACGCAGCAAGATATGTTGCCGCAACTATACGATCGGGCATTATAGTATACTCTGCGCCGTGGAGCTTTTCCACACCATGTACGGTGATTACACTTCCTCCCATACCGTATACCCTTGCGCCCATGCTGTTAAGGAAATTGCCCAAATCAACAATTTCAGGCTCTCTGGCGGCATTTGAAATAGTTGTTGTACCCTCCGCGCAAACAGCCGTCAGCATAATATTTTCCGTTGCGCCGACACTCGGAAAATCAAGATGGATATTTCCGCCCTGCAATTTTTCCGCCGTGCATTTTATGTAGCCATGCTCCTCTTGAATGTCCACACCCAGCTCGCGGAGTGCCTTTAAATGCAAATCAATCGGTCTTAAGCCTATCGGACAGCCGCCCGGCATGCTTACAACTGCCTTTTTACATCGGGAAATAATCGCGCCGAGAAAAATTATTGACGACCTCATTTCACGCATAAGATCCTCGCATATTCTGCAATCGTACATTCCCCTTGTATCTACCGTAACAACGTTTCCCTCACGCTTTACCGTGCAGCCGAGCCTTTCAAGCACAAGGTCTGTTTTGTCCACGTCACGCAGAGCCGGACAGTTTTTTATAACGCATACTCCGTCAGCCATTACCGTTGCGGCAAGTATGGGAAGAACCGCATTCTTCGCGCCCTGTACACATATTTCACCGCTTATCTTTTCGCCGCCGTCTATGATCAGTCTGCCCACTTTTAACACCTCGCATTATAATAATATTCTCATATCATATAATACGAAATACAAAAAATTCTGTTACAGCTATATTAGTATAGCACATTCCTTCTGATTTTTTAAGCGTTGACTTGCAAAAATAACATACCTTTAATCTCAATGTAACAATGCAGAATTTGTAATATTTTCTGACAAATCAAAAAAGACAACAGATATATAATCTGCTGCCTTTTATGATTAGTTATTATTTCCGTATTCAGCTATAAGAGCGTTATACTCTGCTGTTGTTATCGGCATAACCGTACCGTGACGGAATTTTGTTGTACCGAAATTGAAATCACTCGCTGATGTAAATGTACCGTTTGCAAGGTCAGTTGTAACAAACGGCTTATAGCCCTGATTCTTTGAATAGTAGTCCAAAAGCAAGCACCACTTATTTTCACCGTTAATCTTATAAATTGTCGGACCTTCATAGCCTGTTACAGTATTACCGGCAGCGTCGTTGATTGTATATGTTTCAACGTCCTTCCAGTCACCGCTGAGTGTTGCGCACTTCATCATTGTAACTGAAGATTTGCTCTCATTTTTTGTAAATCTGTAATACATACCTTTATCCTGTATAATTGTGGTATCTATATTACTTATGTTGCCGCCGTCAATATATACCTCAGGCTCTGTGAATGTCTTGAAATCTGATGTATAGCTTCTGTACATACGCTGTGTTGCATAGTTGTCCGTTGATGTCTTTGATGCCCAGAATACCATATACTTGCCGACCTCAGGGTCATATACTGCCTCCGGTGCCCATGTACAGCCGGCATTGTCAGGAGCAACCTGAACAAGATTTGCCTGACTCCAATTTACAAGGTCACTGCTTTCCCATATAACAATACTCTTTGAACCCGAAGTCTGACAAGTACCCCATCTGTTTGAATCGTCACGTCTGTTATAGATGCTTAAATCTGTCGCTATTACAAAGAACTTGCCGTCCTCTCCACGAAGAATATACGGATCACGCACACCATTTTCACCTACATTACTTGTAAGAACAGGCGAACCGTTGTTCAACGTTGTCCATGTTGTTCCGTCTGTTGATACGGAGAAATAAATCTGTTCATGACTTGCATCACTTTCATTGCCTACAAAGTGTGCAAACAGATATGCTCCCATCTCTTGTTCCTCCTTAACAGTTACTGTTCTTGTTACTGTTTTTACTGTTTCTGTGCCATTTTTAAGCGTGCAGCCGACTTTGTATGTACCATTTGCTACATTGTCAAAGCTACCTGATGCTACATTATCCTTCTGGTCAACTGTTGTAACACCCTCGCCTGCTGATGCAAGAGTTACAGAAACTGAATACGGTGTTTTGGTGCTGTCATAGTCACTTGTAAACTTTATTGATCCATTTTCAGCATATGCAACAAAGCTGTCAAGCGCAGCTGCCTTACCCAATACTGTAACTGTAAATTCTTTTAAAAAGTTAATACCGTTTACGGTGGTCTTAGCTGTCAGAGTTGCTGTCTTTGTTTCATCTGCTCTTGTAATAACGCCGGCTGCCGTAACAACGTTTGCATCTGAAGTTTCCCATGATACATCCTCTATTGCCGGCACCGCGATATTTTCTGTTACATCTGTTGTATTTCCAAGAGAAATATCCGCAAGCGGATTTTCAAGCGCGCCTTTTGTAATCACGAAATCATCAAGATAGCCTGTTGCATATTCGCCGCTTCCCCAATTTGCCTTACCGATATATGCAACAGAAGCTTTTCCGAGCATATCCGACAGTGAAACGGTTGATGACTGCTTATCAGCCAACATGCCGTTTACATATACAGTTGTGGCACCCTGTTCCACGGAAATTATTACATCGTTCCACTCATTCTGTCTAACAGCGCCGGCAATTTCCGCCGAACGCGAACCATTATTCTTATAACGCTCTGTGTGAACAATTTCATTTTGTGTTCTTATTCCAAGATAATTTTCTTTCTGATATGTCTGTGCCGAGTCGTTTGGTGCGGCGAAGAGCAGCCACGATGCTGTTGTTGCTGTCGGCTTTACTTTAAATGAAACAGTTATTTCATCCAAGCCTGTCAAAAGGCTGTTGCCGTTTGCATCCGTAAGCTTGATTGCTGTTGCGTTAGTTCCGTCAAACTTCAGACATTTCTTATTATCAACAGTTTCAAAAACAGCAGTACCTAAGGCAGCAGCTTTGCCGTAGCTTGATGTGCTTGTAAGGTCGCCGTTATCAAAGCTAAGATTTATTAATTCTCCATTTTCCGGTAATACAGGTGCATCTGTCGGAGCAGGAGGAGCTGTTGGCTCTGCAAGCGCCTCTTTATATGTTATAATGTCACCGTCAAGATTATCATATGAAACAGTTCTTTCCGCCGCTGAGTTGTAATCGCCTTTAAGCTCAATAGAACCTAATGTTATAGGAGTTGAAATGGTGCCTGTAACAGTCGTATCCGCCATACCGCCTGTGGCTGATACAGACACAGCTCCTGTACCGTCAATAATAATTTCAACCGTTTTGTTATAGCCTACAGTATTCACATAAGACTGACCGCTCGCATTCCATCCGTTTGCTCCGGCCTTGCTTGTTCCGGGATTACTTCTGCACTGCGCAACAGTAGTACCTGAAAGAACATTTTCGCCGCCGATGCGTATTTGATTAAAGTTGTATCCGCCGCCTGTCATATAAAGCGCAACAAGCTCTTTACCATCCTTGTCCTTAAGCACAAATGTGTTATCCTTACCATTGTTCTCCCAGCCTGCAAACATATTAAATCTCAGTCTGAACTTATTCTTGTTTGTGAGCGTTACAGGCGTAGTCAAAGCTGATGAAGCCGTATCCTTTACAGGTGCAAAAGCGTTACCGAAGCGTTCAAGCCCTGAATTAAATACTACATTTCCGCCGTCTGACATTGCGCCGTTTGAAGCATTAAATATATTATCATTGCTTTCAAAATTATCCGTAAATTCGGCCAAATCAGTAATATTCGGATAATACGGATCTTCCGGAATGATATCAACAGGCTCTCCGCTGATTAAAAATTCTGCAATGTTTGCCATATTATCATTGTTTATGTATCTGAAATAGCGATAATCATTGTTTTTCAGCTGACTTGCCGGAATTGTTGTATATTCATTCGCCGGGATTGCGGAGGTTATTTTATACAGCTCTGTCCATGTTATTCCGTCAAGCGAGCCCTGTATAGTACCGCCGACAGTTCTTTCCGGCATTCCGTTGCCGCTCCTTGCAGCAAGCTTAATTTCATTTGCATGAAATACCGTACCATAATCATACTGTACCCAGCCGCCTGTTGTGCCGTCAAAATATGTTGAAAAATTACCATCAGCAACACGAGTGTAATCCGCGCTGTCAGAAGGTCTGTTTGAGTCGTTGCCCCATGAAGCAGTACCTGTCAGAGTGTACATCGGTATTTCAAAATCTCTTGATGTTACAAAATCACCTATCTTGGCATAAATTGTAACATTACCGCATGCAACCGCCGTAACAGTACCGTCCTGCGCTACAGTTGCAACACTTTCATCTGATGATGACCATACAACATCGCCCTCAATATTTGTATTTAAAGACAGCGTTACTGACGCGCCACGGCTGATCTGACTTCCGCCGCCCTTAATTATTCCGTATTTGTTTTCATATTCTGCCGCGCCTACTGTGTCAACCGCATCAATCACAGGCTTCATACCATCCCATACATACAGCTTAGGTGTGCAGCCCGTAAAATCTCCCGATAGTTCACCGGAATTTTCGTTAAGCGAAACGTATTTTAATACACCATTGCTGTCATATACTGCAAAATACTTATTATAGCCGTTTAACCCGTCTGACACGTCATAACTGTATGAAAGTCCTGTATTATCAGCCTTAAACTGATTTATAACAGCGCCGTTATCTATAACAAATGTAGTAATTGACTTTGCCGGCAATGTATATGAAAGCTTTTTATCCACAAGCTTTTCTATTCCTACAGTTTTCCATTTTTCATCAGAGTTATTTGTGAGCAAAAGCAGACATGTCAAACATATACTTTGCATCGCTTGAAGATGAATTAAGAGCCACGATTTTTATAGCGCCGGTATTTCTGTTATACGCGGCAAGCGTATTGTTTGATGATGCAATAATTGTATCTCCGGGATTGATGTACTTTGTAAACTGACCAAAGAAATAATATTTGTTTGCAAGATGCAGCGTTTCCGTATCATGGTCAGCCATACCCACGCCCCAAAGTGAATCCGTAGCATTAAGCGTATTATTTGCTTCCGGCTTTGAACCGTCAGGCGCTGTAAACTGTGAATCCTTATGCTTGTCAATAATATCCCACATAACCCATGCGGCAGGCTGCATACCGTTCATATCAAGGATAATTCTCTGCGCAAGACCGAAGCCGTCCCAACCGCCGTCTACTTCACTCATCCAAAGGTCCTTGCCGGCGTCTATCGCTGTCTGCTTCAGCTGTGTTCTCTTTGAACCGCTGTATGTATGAGTATCAATTCTGCCAAGCGCTGTTTTTGCCTCTGCCGAAAGACTTGCATAGTTCGATACTGATTTATCAATACTTGTTTCATCCATACCGGCAACAAGTACATCCGTAAGACCTGCCGCATCAAGCGCTTTTCTCGTTGCGATTATAGTATTCGACTGCGTTGTACCGGGTGAGAAGTGACAACCCTCCTGCTTAGGGCTCATTGCTCCCCAATAAGTAGTATCCGGCTCATTCATCGGCGAATAGCTCTCAAAAGTTATGCCAAATTCCTCTTTAAAATGCTTTGTTGCTTCCGCAATAAACTTACCAAAGTTATCATACTGATCTGACTTCAGATTGTCATCTCCGGCATTTGTCGCGCCTGATGAACAGCCTGAATTTGTCATAAAATACGGGGGAGAATTTGAGAATCCCTCAACATACAAATCCGCATTAGCGGCAAGTGCAGCCTTTACAATATTTCTCTGATTTTCGTCAGCCGTCCAGTCATAGACGATGTTTCCGTCTTCATCAAAACCTGTTGCATAACCCGGCACTTTTGAATCTGAACGTGTGATATGATTATGAGCCGGATCATCACCGCCGCCAAGATTATATCTTGCGATATCCAGTCCAAGACCGCCCTCTGAGAAGAATGCATCTGCCGCCTGCTGTGTAAGCTTTTCACTGTAACCAAGTCTGTTTGCCCACCAGCAAAGAGATGTGCCCCATCCCTGAAATTCACCATTATTGAACGGTGACGCATCTGACGGGTCAAGTCTTACAACCACGTCTGCGGTTTCCGCGGCATGAGCAGTCGGAAATACCATTCCCTGTGCCGCGGGTACTATCATAGCCGCAGCAGTAAGTACAGATAAAATACGTTTTTTCATACTCAACTTCCTTTCGTGCTTCACTCTGATATTTTACGATTAATTTTATTATAAGACATCTTGACAATACTGTAAATGTATTATATGATTTTATTTATAAAATATCGTACTAATAATTTTACAAAAGGAACGGAAAATTGCCATGAATACAAATAATCACAGCTGGATTCCCGAAAACATATTTATAAAATGTCTTTATTCCGCACATCATACGGTTTCTGCGGAATGGTTTTATTCAGATGAAAAGACGGACTACTGTAACCTTGTCCTTGTATGCGGCGGGCGGGGTGTTTTTACCTGTGAGGACAAGGAATGTACTGTTAAAAGCGGTGACCTTGTATATTTTCCAAGCGGCGTAAA